>QMMZ01000001.1 GCA_003647525.1 Deltaproteobacteria bacterium
AAAGGTTGGTATTTCTGATTAAAATGCTTTAGGCTTGCATAATTCAATAAAAAAACCGTGAACCGTAAACTGATAACCGTGAACGGTTACAAATAGAGAAACATCCCATTTTTAAGAAGGAGGATCGAGGTATGAAAAAGATAATCCTCAGGATAGTTGGAATTCTGGCAATTCTAATCATAATTTTCCTTCTCCAATCGGCCCCCATTGACCCATTGGCTTACACCCCTCCTAAATCGCAAGAGTTAGCCGGTGTGCTGGCACCAAACAAACTTTTGCAGAAGGCCGAACTCTTGGCCTTGGGAAAAATTAATGGTCCGGAAGAAGTGGCGGTGGACAGTCAGGGCCGCGTCTATGGGGGAACGCAGGATGGAAAGATCATATGTCTTCTGCCGGATGGCAAGCTGGATACTTTTGCCGAAACCAAAGGTCGCCCCTTGGGCATCCAATTTGATAAGAATAAAAACCTGATTGTCTGCGATGCCTATAAGGGTCTACTCTCCATTAATCCCCAAGGAAAGATTAAACTTCTGGCCACCTCAGCGGATGGAGTTCCCTTCAAGTTCACCGATGCCTTGGATATTTCCAGCGATGGGACTATCTATTTTACGGATGCAAGCTCCAAGTATGGGCAAAATGAGTATCTCTATGACCTTTTAGAATCAAAACCGCGTTATGCGAACCTTTGATATCTGCTATAAATCTGCAATAATATTGTTCGATTCGTAAGTTGCGGTCGTGGCAAGTTATATGTTGGTTGAGGTATGGGGATTCCAACCACAATATGTAGGTAAAGTATGGTAAGAAGAGTTTTGATTCCATTGATGTTAGCTTTGGTTTTTTTGGGGTGCAAAGAGGGTGACCTCTGTATAAAGATTCGTTATGATCAGGTTCAAGATTTGAAAGAGGGCGACCGGGTAATTCTTGAAGAGAACCACATAGGCGAAGTCACAAGCGTGTTCTATTCAGAAGATGGTTATTACGTGGTAAACTTGGCGATAAAACGGCACTTTGCCAACGCTGCTAATGAACACTCCAAGTTCTTCATCATAGAGGACCCAAAAAATGAAGGGAAAAAGGCTGTTGAAGTGATCCAAACCCAAAGAGGGGGATCACCTCTGCAAGATAGTGCGACCGTTCAAGGTTCCACTAAATCTTCAGCGGTCTTCAGTCAGATGAGGGAGAACTTTGAGAAAGGGCTTGGGAATCTTAAAGAACAGTTCGAGCGATTCTTCGAAGACCTTGGGAGTATCCCCGAGACCGAGGATTTCAAAAAGCTTGAAAAGGAATTGGAGCGTCTGGCAGAAGAAATGAAGCGATCTAGCAAATCGGTGCGAGAAAAGATACAGAAAGAATTGTTGCCCCGGCTCAGAGAGAAGATTGAAGAGCTTCGAGAGCAGTTCCGGAAATTCGGACGGGAGGAAGAATTAGAACCTCTGGAAAATCAAATGGAAAAGATCACATACATATGACCTTGAAGTTTTGCGAGATGATTGTCCACACAGATGGCGACTTTGTTGTGGCTACCACCTCCGATTGCAAGAATCACAGCTTTACAATCCCCATAGATAATGAGCTGCTGATTGGAGCGGCCCAGTCTAACAAAGTTTTGTCCACCACCCCGCTGATTAAACGTATCGTCCGAAATTTTCAAACTGTTTCCACCAAACTGGGCTTTCCGACATTTTTGTCCTGCGGGACAATAGATAAAACTATATACGTTATGCGCTATCCGTGATATCCACTGAACTTAGCGCACCTTCGGTGCGAACTTTCGGGCTGTGATTATATTATTTTTTCGTAGGGGGCGATCCTTGTGATCGCCCCGATTAGGGCGAATACAAGATTCGCCCCTACTATGAAAAATGGAAATTCCTATACTATCAAGTTAGTTATAAACGAATTCACTACCGTACACTTTGTTGATAAATTTAACTGCAAGAACAGATTTGCTATGCTGAGAAGATTGAAACGTATTATGAATGGGCATCCTTCATTCACCAGTTTACACTTTTTTCTAAAAAGCGTGTATTATCGAATTGAATGCTGATGTTGAAAATGGTATCAAAAGCAAATAAAATTCAAATCGTCATTATCCTATCTTTCCTTCTTGTAACCTGCGGTTGTTTTTCTCATGACAAATACACTTACGAAAGCATCAGGCAGGAATATGCAAAAGTAATATGCGATGATGCGTTTTCAACAAAAGTTTCAAAAACCGAACAATATACCTGTGCTTTACAAAAACCTGTTTCTTTGAACGATGCAATTCAAATTGCTCTTGCAAATAATCCTGATAACAAGATTGCCATTGCCCGCATAAAGCAGGCAGAAGCTATGATCAAAAAGGCAAATGCCAGCTTTTTCCCCTTTCTTGGATTTTATACTGAATATTCTCAGGGGGATGCACCATCAGGATATCTTTTCAAGAAGATTGACCAGAGGCTGCTGCCTGCAAATACGGATTTTAACTCTCCGGGCTGGTATGAAAATTATGAGACCGGAATTAAAGCAGGAATAAATATATTCAATGGCGGACGAGATATATTAAATAAAAAAATCGCTGAAACAGATTTCTCTATTTCTCAGATAGACAGAAAAAGCGTAGAAAACTCCCTTGTTGCCTCAGTAATACATACATACTATAACGCTCTTGTTGCAAAAGAATACATTAAAATTACCAGGGACTCCGTATCAACTGTTAAGTCGCAACTGCGTCTAATGAATGTGAGGTTCAGAGCCGGAGGAGTTCTAAAATCAGACATCTTATCCCTGGAAGTCCGTCTTGCTCAAGCCAGGGAAGATGTGCTCCTGAGTGAAAACAGGCTAAAAACGACTCTAACTGCTTTTGCCGGTATTCTCGGTATAAGCCCTGAAGCTGAAATCAGATTAAAAAAAATAGAAAGCCGCGAAATCCCCTTGCCAAATGAATACATTGCCGGTGTTGCCTATGCGCTTGAAAACAGGCCAGAAGTAAATAAAATAAAGGAACGTATCAAACAGGCCAGAATGGCTCTTGATCTATCTCGTGCAGAATATCTGCCCAGAGTTGATCTGCAAAGCAAATACTATGTTGATGATCCTGAAATGGCCTACAATGACTCAAGAGACAACTGGACTGCGGCGGTCATATTTAACTGGGACATATTCACGGGTTTCAGCACAAAAGCAGAAGAGGAAAAAGCAAAAGCCAGGCTTGAAGAAATGCTGGCAGCAGATCTCAAAACCAGACTATCTGTAAAGCTTGATGTTAAAAATGCATACCTGAAACTGGCAGAAGCAAAAGCCAGGCTCGAGGTAGCGGAAAGAAGCGTGGCCATGGCTGAAGAATCTTTTAAGCTTGTCAGAAAACAATATGAAGGCGGCGCTGCTACAATAACACGATACTTTGAAGCCGAGCTTGCACTTAATCGAGCAAAAACCAGAACCACGGCAGCTTATTATGACAGGGAAAAGGCACTTGCGGATATTGGCAGAGCAGTAGGTTACTGGGGAAAGGTGGATAAAATCACACCATGAAAAACAAAAAAATTATAATAATATTATTATGTTGCGTCAGTTTAATTTTAGTTTTCCTTGCTGTTAGATTCATTTCAGGTACAAAAATTGCGCCGGGCAAGTTTCAGGCTGCATCAAAAAATGATGTGTCACCGAAAAAAACTGGGCAGGCATCTGTCCGGACTATAACCGAATGCTATGAAGCTGTTGGAACAGTGCGCCCTGTTACAGAAGCGACTATTGAATCCCAGGTTGCCGCACAGGTTCTTGATGTCAAGGTCAGACCCGGCGACAAGGTTTTTAAAAGTCAGCTTTTAGTATCTTTAGATAACAGACAGTTAGTGTCACGTCTTGATCAGGCAAAACAAACCTTAAAAGCAGCCATATCAGGAAAAAAACAGGCAAAACAGACAATAATAGGCGCCAGTGCGGCATTTACAGAAGCTGAATCTGATTATAAACGTATAGAAATTTATTTTGAATCCCAGGCAGCTACCCCTCAAGATATGGAAAAAGCCGAATCAGCATACCTTCAGGCAAAGGCGACTTTAAATAGAGCTAAAGAAGCTTTGTCAGCTTCAGAATCCGGAATAAAACAGGCGGAAGAAATCGTAAAGGAGGCGGAAATAGCACTTGGATACACAGAGATAAAAGCACCTGAAAGCGGTAAAGTTTTAGAACGTCTTGTTGAACAAGGAGATTTAGCCCTGCCTGGGAAGCCTTTAATTATACTGCAAACTACCGGCTCGCTCAGGCTTGAAGCATATGTACGTGAAGGACTGATCAGAAAGATTCAGCCCGGGACATCTCTTAAAGTAACAATAAATACTTTGAATGAAACAGCGACAGCAACAATTGAGGAGATTATCCCTTATGCTGATCCGCAAACACGGACTTTTCTTGTAAAGGCATTATTGCCGCGTATATCCGGAATATATCCAGGCATGTTCGGAAAACTGCACATCCCTGTTAAAGACATCCAGGTTGTTGTTATACCAAAAATTGCCGTTCGCAATATAGGACAGCTTGAACTGGTTACAGTAAAGGAAAATAATTCCTGGAAGACACGTTTTATTAAAACCGGCAAAACTTTTGGTGATAAGGTCGAAGTTCTCTCCGGACTATCCGGAGATGAGACAATAGGCTGGGAGGAATAACTTAATGCCGGAAAACGAATCTGCTCCGAGCGGTTTTATCGCAAGTATTGTCAGAAAATCTATTTCCTCACATCTCTCAATCATCCTGCTGATCTTATCCCTGTGCCTCGGAATTTCCGCTATTCTCGTCACACCCAAGGAAGAAGAACCACAAATAGTAGTTCCCGTGGCGGATGTTTATGTATATGCTCCCGGCTCAAATGCAACTGAAATAGAAAAACTTGTTGCAACGCCCCTGGAACGCCTTTTATGGCAGATTGACGGCGTTGAATACGTATATTCGATGTCCCGTGAGGACATGGCAATCGTTACAGTCAGATTTTATGTAGGAGAAGACAGGGAAAATTCCCTGGTAAAACTCCATAACAAGATTACAATGAATATTGACGCCGCTCCCCCGATTGTTAAGGGGTGGGTGATAAAACCAGTAGAAATAGACGACGTTCCCATTGTAAATATAAGTCTTTATTCAGATCGTTATGATGATTATGAACTTCGCAGAATCGGTGAGGAAGTATTATCAAGGCTTTCAAAGGTAAAGGACATTTCAAGGGCTGAAATTGTTGGTGGCCGCAAACGGGAGATACGCGTTGAACTCTTACCTGAACGCATGTCAGGTCTTGGAGTATCTTTACTTGAAGTGCAGAGAACTCTCCAGGGAGCGGATGCTTCTGTTACAGCAGGTAAATTTTCCCGCTTTAATAAAGAAGTTACAGTAACAAGCAAATCTTTCCTTTTATCTTCTAACGAAGTTTCATCACTTATGGTTGGAGTTCACAATGGACGTCCGGTATATTTGCGAGATATTGCAAATATATTTGACGGCCCGGAAGAATCAGAGTCTTACTCCAGAATCGGTTACTCAAATTTCTATCGTAAAACTCACAATAAAGAAAATACCCCTTTTTCATTCCCGGCCGTCACACTCGCGCTTGCCAAAAAAAAGGGGACCAATGCCGTCACAGTCTCCGAAAATATCCTGGTCAAGCTTGAAGAATTGAAAAAAAGCACTATTCCCGATGGTGTTAATGTTGAAGTAATTCGCAACAACGGTAAAACTGCCGGACAAAAGGTAAATGGCCTCTTAAGTTCGCTGGCTTTTGCTGTTATTTCCGTTATTATACTTTTAGCTATTACTCTTGGATGGCGTGAAGCGCTGGTGGTTGCACTTGCCGTACCTGTCAGCTTTTCTCTTGCTCTTTTTGTCAATTATTTATTCGGATATACAATTAACAGGGTTACTCTTTTTGCTCTTATACTCTCCCTGGGGCTTGTAGTTGATGATCCTATTACAAATGTAGATAACATACAGCGCCATGTTTTAATGGGCAGGCGTAAAACATTTTCAGCAACGCTATTTGCCGTTAATGAAGTGCTTCCTCCGGTAATAATGTCCACACTTGCCATAATAATCTCATTTATACCCCTGTTTTTCATTACAGGAATGATGGGGCCATACATGGCTCCAATGGCAGCAAATGTTCCCCTTACAGTAACATTTTCAACTCTCTGTGCGCTTACCATTGTGCCGTGGTTAACGCACCTGCTGCTGAAAAACATGAATATCCGCAAGATGACCGGCTCGGCAACAAATCAGATAAAGCCAAATCATGATAAAGGTATAAATGTATGGATCGGGCAAATTTATCGCAAAATTGTATCTCCTTTTCTCAAATCAAAAAACAAAAGATACATGCTTCTGGCTGCTGTTATTTTTCTCCTTTTAGTATCTACAGGTCTTGCTGTTTTCCGATTAGTTCCCCTGAAAATACTTCCTTTTGATAACAAGAATGAATTCCAGATAGTTATTGACATGCCGGAAGGAACTACACTTGAAACCACCAATACTGTTGTACAGTCATTTGAAGACTTTCTCGGGGAAATCCCTGAAATTACCAGCTTTGTGTCCTATGTGGGAAATTCGTCTCCCATGGATTTCAACGGCATGGTTCGTCACTATTACCTGAGGAAAGGAAGCCACCTTGCAGATATACGTATAAATCTCGCTGAAAAAAACAAACGGAAGCAACAAAGCCATGCTATTGTTCTCCGGCTTAGAAAGGAACTCGAAGACATTGCAAAAGCCAATAATGCAGTAATTAAAATTGTTGAAGTCCCTCCCGGCCCCCCTGTGCTTTCGACAATTGTAGCTGAAATCTATGGTTCCCCTGACCGTTCTTATGATCAAATCATTAAAGGAGCAGAACATATAAAGAATTTAATGGCAGCAGAGCCTTTTGTGGTGGATATTGACGACACAGTTGAAACCGGACGCAACAAGATAGATTTTATTATTGACAAGGAAAAGGCTGCTCTTCACGGAGTCTCCACAGATGCCATTATTCAAACTTTGAAAATAGCGATAGGAGGTGCTGCCCCTGCCACAATACATACTCCTGAAGAAAGGCAGCCTCTAAGCATAAAAACAATTTTACCGAGAAAAAACAGATCAGAAATTACTTCTTTATCACAAATACCGCTCAAAACAAATGCCGGCAAGATGGTTTCTCTGGCGGAACTTGTAAAGATAGTTCACATCCCTGAAGACCAGCCTGTTTATCATAAAAACCTTGAACGCGTAATATATGTGACAGGAGAAATGGCAGGCAGAGCTCCCGGCGAAGCTGTTCTTGATATGCAGAAAAAGCTTAAACAAACCCCGCCGCCGCCGGGAATCAGGGTAAAATGGGCAGGTGAAGGCGAATGGAAGATAACTCTCAGGGTATTCAGAGATATGGGCATAGCATTTGCGGCAGCTCTAACAGGAATCTATATTCTTCTTATAATGGAAACCAATTCATTTTCCATGCCGATATTGATTATGATGTCAATACCACTTACGCTTCTCGGCATTATGCCGGGATTCTGGCTGCTGAATGTTTTCACCGGAGAACAGGTGGGCGGCTTCTTCAACCCTGTCTTTTTTACCGCAACAAGCATGATAGGCATGATAGCTCTTGGTGGAATTGTAATAAGAAACTCCCTTGTTCTGATTGATTTTATTAAAAACGCTCTTAATGAAGGCATAGCTTTAAAAGAAGCTATTCTCCGAAGTGGAGCGATCAGGATGCGGCCTATATTACTTACCGCTTGCACGACCGCCATTGGCGCCTGGCCCATTACACTGGATCCGGTTTTCTCAGGCCTTGCCTGGGCTCTGATTTTCGGACTTTGTGCATCCACAATTTTTACGCTTATAATAGTCCCTGTTACATACTTCTCTCTTTATAGAAAAAAGTAATAGAAAACCCTCCCCATATCACTCCACTTTGAGCGAGTCCTTATCCTCTGAACATTTGAGCGAAAACCAGAAGCAGAAAATGCAGGGCAACAGAAAAAAATATGTAACGATTAAATTCTGCATTAAGGCCCTGCTTGACATGTAAGTTTGATTTTAATATAATTTATTAAGTTTTTGATTCATCAAAACAGCGACCACTGCATCTGCTTTTCCACCAGTCATGATTTTCTTGGCCAGATTTCTTCAAGGCATCGCCTGCTTATCCAAAAGCAGTGGGTTGTATCAACTTCTTAACCAAAGTCTCATTTTGAGACCACTGAGGTTTAAGTATAGACTTTCAGATAATTAATTTCACAAGGCCAGAAGGAGGAGGGTGTATTAGTCATACGTCGACGACTGATAACACAGTGAAATTATTTATCTGAAAGTCTATAGAGGGGAGGCGCCATGAAAAAGGCTTTTAAAGATATTGCAGAAATAATACATCAGACAGATCCAAGAGCCAGTTTTACCATAGAATTCTGGGACGGCGATTCAATAAAAATCGGGGACAAGCCGAAGTTTATTTTAAAGCTTAAATCCTTGAGGGGCGCCAAAATGATTCTCAGAGATGGTTATGTCGGCTTTGGAGAATCATATATGAAGGGAGATATAGAAATTGAAAACGATCTGCAGGAGCTTTTTCGTCTTGGCATTTCAATTGATTTTGATAGCGTACGGCTACCTTTCTGGCAAAAAATACGTTTTTTTATCCTTGCACTTCTCAATAGCGATACATTAAGAACTGCCCCAAAAAATATTTCTTACCATTATGATAAAGGCAATGATTTTTATGCGCTTTATCTTGATAAGACAATGAGTTACTCCTGTGCATACTATAAAAGTAAAGATAATTCTCTGGAAGAAGCGCAATTGAGCAAATATGAGCATGTATGCAGGAAACTTTTATTGAGTCCTGGTGAATCACTGCTTGATATAGGCTGTGGTTGGGGAGGAATGCTCATCTATGCCGCACAGAATTATGGAATAACAGGAGTTGGAAATACGCTTTCACAAAATCAATATGAATATGCCGGCAATAAAATAAAGGAATTAGGGCTGGAGGATAAGATTAAGATCTTATATATGGATTATCGTGATTTAAGTGGAAAATTTGACAAAATTGTTTCCATTGGGATGTTTGAACATGTAGGGAAAAAATTCATTCCGGTATTTATTAAAAAAGTATCGAGTTTACTGAAAAAAGGCGGATTAGGCATGTTGCATACTATTGGCAGAGACGCCCCATCCCCCTCCGATCCATGGACATTCAATTATATCTTCCCGGGCGCATATCTTCCTGTACTTGACGAAATTCTGCGTGAAATGGGGAAAAACGGTTTTTCAATATTGGATGTAGAAAACCTCCGGCTCCATTATGCAAAAACCTTAGACCAATGGGCAGAAAATTATGAAAATAATGTTGAAAAAGTGAAAAAAATGTTTGATGATAATTTTGTCAGGCAATGGCGTCTTTTTTTATATGGCGCCTCAGCAGGATTTAAATATGGCATGTGTCGTCTGTATCAAGTTCTTTTCACAAAAGGATTAAACAACACATTGCCTGCAACCAGATCACATGTGTATAATAACTTATAATGAGACCTTTGAAAAATGTTCAATTTTGCCTGCCCCGTTAAATCTATTTTTATATTTAACTGGGGTTCAAGTTCAAGGAGGGCGAAAATTTTAAATGCAGGAATACAGTAGGGGCGAACCTCTGTGTTCGCCCTCTTTCGAGGCTTAAAATTTGAGCCTGACGCCGAAATTGGGCAAAAGGGGGCGTTTTGCAAAGGTCTCATAACATCCAGACTTCAGGAGGTTACCATGAATATAAAAAAAATAGCCTGTTGTATAGATTTTTCAGAAAATGCCGAAGATGCATTTATAACGGCCCTCGATCTGGCTGAAAAATATAAAGCCAAACTTTTTGTAATTCATGTATCGCCGCCTGTCATAAGTTATCAAGCAACAGATACGGAATGGATGGTGCCTTACGAACCGGAAGAACCTTTGATTTTAGAATTAGAAAAACGCATGGATAGTGAATACGCAGCCAAAATAGGAAAAAATATTGATTATAAGCTTGTTGTACTTAGCGGACATATTTCAACAGAAATATTAACATACTTGAAAGAAGAAAATATCGATCTTGTAGTGATGGGATCCTATGGACTATCGGGAATGGGGCTCGTATTCTTCGGTAGTGTGGCCAAGAGAGTGGCACATAAGTCCCCGTGCTCTGTACTGATAGTTCGTAAACAAAAAAAGTAGCCGTTCACGGCTTGAAACTTGAAATTGGAAAGTAGAAATTTGGGAAAGATTAAAACAATTCTATCCACTGCTGTGCTCTTAACGGTGTTTCTTTTTTCTTCAACCCAGTTAGCAGCCGCCTCTGATCTAAAGGAAGCAAAAATTCCTGATTCCCTGCATTCCGGGCTGGAATATCTTTTATCCTTAACCTCTAAAGATAAAAACGAACCCGTTGATCTTAAAGTTATTCAAAAGCTACTGGATTTTGTCGTTTCCACCAAAAACAGCTCCTCCCTTTATTATACAGACAAATTGTTCGGCTCGCCTTCCGCTTATTATGAATTTGATATTAATACAGATCTAAAAAGCGTTCTCGAGTACGTTTATCATCCTGATATTCCTTCATTTGCTTTTATGCCTTCTTCAGTTCGTCTATCTTACTGGACTCAGGTAAACGGACAAAATCAAGATTTGCCTGAATTGTGGACTTTTATTTCAAACCCTGGTCCTCCAATAATGGTTAAAGGGGTTGAACATATAGAAATAACTCCGGATCAATTTACAGGTGCTTACTATCGTTATGATATGGATAAGGCTTTAATTCTTTGCAAGTATCGCGGCCGAAATCTATTAATCTCGATTTCCAAACAAAAAGACAAGTCCGATGTGGGCAGAAAAGGTATTGTGCTGGGCTCAGATAATAACTGGGACTATCTTTATTCAGGCCGAAGAGGTCTTTCAATGCCGGGTCTTGGTTGGGTCAGCTCCTATATGTACAATTCCATCGGCATAAGCTTCCTGTATGAGGTTGACTCAAAAAAACCCCTTGTAAAATACGCTGCCTTTAAATGGCTTAAAGCTGGATGGGCTGACATGAATGTAGTGAAAAACAAGCACATTCATAAAGGTCTGATTCGCTATGCAAAGGATTTAAAGATGATTTTGGAGCACCCCTTACTTCCAGAAGCTTCAGAACTTGCAAAATTATTTTCTGATTTTGAAAATTATCCCCCCGAAGATATGAGAATGAAGGTTAAAAGTCATTTAACTGCTCTGAAAGACAGATATAATGGAAACAAATTATCATCCGGTAAAAACTTCCCGAAAAATTTAACTATCAGTGAATATTTAAATCAAATGACAAATAAGGAAATGTACGCGCTTCTTGTTGTGGAATACATGAAATCCATACTTGTGAAAAACCGGTATCTTGATAATAAATTACTTTTCAGCAAAAGGCAGCTTGATATGCCGTAGCCTCCAGCATCAACATCCTGCCGGACGAACTCTTAGTATAAAAAGCCAAAAAGCCAAAAAACCAAAACCTTTAAATTTATAGGTATAGACTTTCAGATAATGTAAATATTCCCTCAAATCAACACCTAAATCCGGGAGATACATCTGGTTCCCAGGTATGACAAAAGGGACTCTGTACTCTATCAGCCGTTTTCTGTTAAACGATGAAATAATGGAATGTACAAAAACAGCTTTCATCCTGAGCTGTTTGCTCACGATATCAATATGTTTATGAATTGTCGCAGGGGTAAGCTCGCTGTCGTTTCTTGAGGCCAAAATAATAAATTCTTCATTCAACAACCCGACTTGGAACATATCATAAATATCTTGAAGAAAAAAAGGAAGCGAACCCACATTTGCCGGTTTCGACAACGTGACCGTTATGCCAAGCGTATCCAATAAATATCTTTTAAGCCGATTAACTAAATCTTTCATCCCGATATTTCCCTTAATGTTAAAGTATTTTTTGCACAGTAACATATATTACGTTATTGTGCAAAAAATATGTTAATTTAGTGTCGAGTCTGCCTTTGACCCTTTACTGGCTTAAACCTGTAACATCCTGGCTCCATGAATAATTCTTAGAATAAAAACTGCATCCCCCTATGACTACGGTATATGATTCGATACTTTTTATAAACTAATAAAAATGTTTTTAATTGTAAACCTATTTTATAATAGAAAGGTTGACAATTAATTTTCCACTGTATATATACCTCGAAAGGTCACAAATTGCGCTTTTTCACTGGCTATGAACAGCAATAGCTGTGTTGCTCAGGCTTGAAATAGCTCTTGCTATTCCGCACCTTCGCGCCTTGCTCTTGATGCTCATTGCTCACCGAAAAAAACGCAATTTGCAACCTTCCGAGGTATAGCAAATTTCATCAGCCCTTTGAAAAAATTCCGGCAGGATAACAGGATGGGTTCTGATGCTTTAATCCTGGATATCCTGTTAATCCTGTCAAAAAAGTCTTTTTCATGACCTGAATAGTTACGGAAAAACCATGTTCGATAAAAATAAAACATTAATCAGCATAACTGAAAAAATTATTAAAGATCCGAAAAACTCCATTTCTTATGAAGATGCCTGCAAGTTTGCTGCTTCTCAGGATAATGCAGTTGATTTGATAGTGTGTGCAAATAAGATCAGAGATAAGTACAAAAAAAACGATGTGTTCACCTGTTCCATTATTAATGCCAAGTCTGGTCGCTGTTCAGAGAATTGTGCTTTTTGTGCACAGTCAGCCCACCATAAAACCGGAATTAAAGCTTATCCATTATTAGATAAAGAAAAAATACTAAACAATTCCATATACATGGAAAAAGCAGGGGCAACAAAATATTCAATGGTAACAAGCGGGCATTCACTTTCAAGCGGCGAGATTGATTCTATTGGCTATGCGGCAGAAAAAATAAACAAGAAAACAGATCTTTCAGTTTGCGCATCATTGGGGCAGTTGACTGAACCCGTGGCAATAAGGCTCAAAGAAAAAGTAGTTACAACCTATCATCACAACCTGGAAACAGCCAGAAGTTACTTTGATCAAATATGCACAACTCATGAGTATGATGAAGATATTCAGACAATCAAAATAGCAAAATCAACAGGACTTAAGGTTTGCAGCGGAGGAATTTTGGGGCTGGGCGAGACCTGGGCGCAACGTGTGGAGCTGGCTTTTACCCTTAAAGAACTGGATGTAGATTCAATACCAATAAATTTTCTGAATCCAATCCCGGGCACAAGAATGGAAAACAGATCCTTGCTTCCACCAATGGAAGCGCTCAAATGTATAGCTGTTTTCAGATTTATAAATCCTGCTAAAGACATAACTGTATGCGGCGGCAGGGAAAAAACTCTTGGCGATTTTCAGTCATGGATTTTCATGGCGGGTGCTAACGGGATTATGATTGGCAATTATCTTACTACAAAGGGAAGAAGCACTGAAATGGATATGGATATGATCAGACAAATGGGGCTTAATATTTGCTGAGATGTTACGATATTTGCATGGGAGTTTAAATTGAAAGTGATTAAAGAGCGGAATAAACAAATGGAGATAGATGATCGAAAATATGTGTGGCATCCATTTACGCAGATGCAGGATTATGAGAACGAAGAGCCCCTTATAATTGAGAGCGGAAATGGTTGTACCTTAACGGATATTTATGGAAATAACTATATTGACGGGGTTTCTTCTTTATGGACGAATGTTCACGGACACAGAAAGAAAGAACTGGATATTGCCGTTAAAAAGCAACTGGATAAAATAGCACATTCAACTCTGCTGGGGCTTTCCAACGTTCCTGCTATCAGATACGCAAAAAAAATTGTCGAAATTGCGCCCAAAGATTTAACAAGAGTATTTTACTCAGATAGCGGTTCAACTGCTGTTGAGATAGCGCTCAAGATAGCCTTTCAATATCAACAGCAGGCTGAAGATGGAAATCCGGAAAAGAAGAAATTCATATCCCTGCACAACTCTTATCACGGAGATACAATCGGTTCCGTTAGCGTCGGAGGTATTGATCTTTTTCATTCAGTGTATAAACATCTTCTCTTTGAATCAATAAAAGCCGAGTCTCCCTATTGTTATAGATGTACGTTCGGAAAATCTTATCCCGGCTGCAACCTTGAATGCTTAAGCAGGCTGGAAGAAATTATGAGCACTCATGCAAATGAAGTCACAGCGATGGTAATTGAGCCTCTGGTGCAGGGAGCATCAGGAATGCTGCTGCAACCTCCCGGTTATTTAAAAAAAGTCAGAGAACTCTGCCACAGATATAATATATTTATGATAGCAGATGAGGTTGCAGTGGGGTTTGGGAAGACAGGGAAGATGTTTGCCTGTGAGCATGAAGATGTCACGCCGGACATTATGACCCTTGCCAAGGGCATTTCAGGAGGATATCTGCCGCTTGCAGCTACGCTGACAACTGAGAAAATTTATAAGGGTTTTTGGGGGGAATATGAAGAGTTCAAAACATTTTTCCACGGCCACACATATACGGGGAACCCACTGGCCTGTGCGGCAGCCTTAGCCAGCCTTGAAATTTTTGAGGAAGAAAAGGTTCTGGATAAACTCCAGGCAAAAATTAAGCATTTCAAACAAAGACTGCAATCCTTCAAAGCCTTGGACAATGTGGGAGATGTTCGGCAGTGTGGCATTATGGTCGGCATAGAACTGGTGACTGATAAAGATACAAAGGAAGCTTTTCCTCCCAAAGAAAGGATGGGACACAGGGTAATAAAAGAAGCACGTAAGCGCGGCCTTATAATAAGGCCTCTGGGCGATGTCATTGTGCTTATGCCTTCGCTCAGCATTTCAATTGATGAACTCGACAGACTCTGCGATATTACATGCGAATCTATCCGGGTTGTCACAGAAAAAGTATGAACATAAAAGGCATATTTTATTTTGATCCATCTGACAGAATTTATGCAGAGCATTTTCCCGGTAATCCAGTTGTGCCTGGAAGTCTTATAATTCATGCTTTTCTGAAAGCATTGAAAAAAGAAGGTCGTAGCGAAGGATACATAATAGAGAATTTCAGGTTTAAAGAATTTATTTCTCCTGGTGAATACAATTTTGATATTGAAATCTGCAAAGATCAGATGAAGTGCAGGCTTTTAAGAAGCAGTTCAGATACAATGAAATCTGTTGTAACAGGAATAATTAGAAAATGAAATTTACAGGTAATCGAGCCCTTATTTTGGGCGGCAGTTGTGATCTCGCTCTTGGTCTTGCCAGGCGCATGATTGAAGCAGAGCTGTTCCCGATATTGACATACAGAAACCAAAAAGGCCGGAATTATATATCAGAAAATTTGAAGGATTGCCAAAAAAAATACAGCTCGCTTTATCTTGAATTCGGCAACCGTGATTCAATAGATTCGCTATTGCATCAAACAGGTGATGGCATAGATTTTATGGTAGATTTTGCTCAAGGAAACTTTGAAAGCCTTGTTGCATCAGCTAACATGGAAGATGTTTACAGCTATTTTGCTGAAAATATATCCTTTCGCGCAGAGGTCATAAAAAGAGTTGCAAGAATAATGATGAAAAACAAAAGAGGATGTCTTGTTTTTATTTCCTCATCAGCAGTGAAAAGGCCAAACCCCGGCCAGGGATTTTATGCAGCGGCAAAGCTTGCATCGGAAGCCATATATAAAAATCTGGGTCTTGAACTTGGCGGTCATGGAATTACAACTGCAACACTGCGTCCTGGTTATATTGATTCAGGACGGGGCAAAAAGTTTATTCAAGACCATAGCAAAGAAGTTATTGATAAGATACCGATAAAAAGAGCCCTGACAAAAAAAGAAGTAGCTGAAGCAATACTTTTTTATCTTTCAAACAGCGCTGACGGCTTTAATGCCACTGAAATTTCAATGGATGGCGGGCTGACGGCAGGCAAGTGAACTTGTGGATATTTTAGAAGAAATAAAAAAAATCCTGGTAGAAATTCTTGATATTGAGAATCATATTATTACTCCTGAAACTTATCTTATAAGGGAACTGGGAGCTGAGTCCATCGACCTTCTGGAGCTTGCAGTGGCAATAAACTCCAGATTTAATATAGATGTAAATGATGATGAAATATTTTTAAGAAAACTAAGGCAGCACATAACAGAGGCCGACCAAAAGAATAAGGATATAGTGCAATATCTGATTGAAAAACTGCCTTTTCTCTCCTGTAAAAGACTGGAAGAGATAATGGCAGATCTCGAAGGAGGTCAAACCCTTAAGGTTAAAGATATTGTAAGTTATATAGACTTTCAGATAAATAATTTCACTGTGTTATCAGTCGTCGACGTATAACTAATACGCCCTCCTCGCGCCTTGCCATGCGTGAGCCTCAACCCTTGAAAATGTAAATTTATTTTTGAGCGAACCCTTAGCTCTATAACAAAAATAATTTGTCGATTAAGAGGAGCTTTGGAAAAAGTGAAAAGAAGAGTCGTAATCACCTCTATTGAAGTTATCTCCTCTTTAGGTTCTAATATAGAAGAGATAATTGGTAATTTGAAAAGCGAAAACACTTCGTTTGAAAGGTCAAATGTTGATAATGAAGTGGTTGTATGTCCCGTTAACGGCTTTGATGTAAAAGATTTTGCAGGTCATTTTAAAGACAGGCGATATCTAAACAGAGGAGCCCTGTTCTGTGTTGCATCAGCAATTGAAGCAGTAAAAAAAGCAGGAATAGACAAAAAATTATTAGCGGAAGCAGGTCTTTTTTTAGGAACAGGCCCCAATCTGGATATCGGAGGAGAATTCACTGATGTCAAAGCAGGAGAAATAGATAGAAAAGATCTTATGGCTCTCTGGATGTTGAAATTCCTGCCAAATACTGCTGCCTCAGTTATTGCTAAATTGGCAGGCATACACGGCGAAAACCAGACTTTAACAACGGCATGTTCCGCTTCATTGCAAGCCATTGGCGAGGCTTTTCGAAAAATCAGGGATGGATACATTGACCTTGCATTTACAGGCGGAGGCGATTCAAGGTTAAGCAAAAGCAGTATTTTAGCTTATAAAAAAGCTCGCGCCCTTTGCGACGGAACGGGTAAACCTGAAAGAGCCATCCGTCCTTTTGATAGAAACAGAAATGGATTTGTTCCAGGAGAAGGGGGCGCTTTTTTTCTGCTGGAAGAGCTCGAACATGCAAAAAGTCGCGGCGCAAAAATATATTGTGAGATTTGTGGCTATGGTGCTTCTATTGATGGATATTCAATGACCGCTCCTGAACCAGGTGGCATATGGGCGGAAAGGTCGGTGAATGCGGCTCTACAGGAAGCGGAGTTTGCTCCTTCTGATATTGATGTTATTTCATCACATGGAACCGGGACTCTATTAAATGATTCAATGGAAGCAGATTTAATTGATCGGGTTTACGATAAAAAACCTCCCTTTATCATTGCACTTAAATCGTGGATCGGACACATAGCTGCGGCATGCGGTGCTGTTGAGCTTGCAATATGTCTTGCCTGCATGAAGTACAGTTATCTCCCGAAAATAAGAAATCTTGATAAACCGTGCCATGCGGGGCTTAACTTTGTACGTGAAGAACGGGGATATCCAATACAAAGTATATTGTTAGAAAATTTCGGTTTTGGAGGGCAGAACAGCGCTCTGATTGTAAGAAAGTAGGGGCGATCCTTGTGATCGCCCTGATTAATGATTAGATATGATGAATATCACTAATAGAATAGAAGTAAATACAGGGCTGGAAGATTTTGTCCTTTTAGACAGAATATTAGAAACCGGAGCTGCGACTATTGCAGGTAAAAAAGAGTATTTTAACAATCCAGCTTATCTGGGGATAGAATCTCTTGCGCAATTAGGGGCCTACCATGTCCGTTTTATTAATGATTTTGAAATACACGCCTTTCTTTTAAAGATAAACCGTTGCCGCGTTATTGGAAACAAGATTCTACATGGTGAATATCTGATTGATGGAAGACTCATTAATCAAAGCAAATCTTCTTGCTCATACTTCTTAAAAGCTAAAAAAGAAGACCAAATTCAGATTGAGGGAGAGTTTTTATTTTCAACTTTAGAATATAATAATAATTTTAACAAAAAAATACTGGAAAAACATTACCGCAGGGTATTTTCGTGTTTAAAAAAAGAATAATAAATAAACTGGCTGCTCAGAAAGAGACAGGTCTTTACAGAGAACCCGTAGAAATAGAAAACAGGGAAGGTAAATTTCTTTTAATTGAAGGCGGAAAAGTATTAAACTTTGCGTCAAACGACTATCTTGGCCTTGGGGTGTCTGAAGAGCTTAAACGTAAAGTATCAGATAATTTTTTGAAGTATGCTACATCTTCTTCTTCGTCAAGGCTTGTTTCAGGAAATTATTCTGTCATCAACCAGGCTGAAAAAGAATATGCCCGCTTTTTTGGGTATGAGGATGCTCTGTTTTTTCCCAGCGGCTATCAGGCAAATATAGGCATTCTTTCCGCACTTTTTGAAAAAGGTGATTTGTTAATTTTCGACAAGCATATGCATGCCAGCAGTGTGAAGGGTATGCTCTTAAGTGGTGCGGATTTCCATGGATATAAGCATAACTCCATGTCTCATCTTTGTAAGTGGCTGGAAAAAACCAGCGAAAAAAAACCTGCGGTGTTGACAGAGTCACTTTTCAGTATGGATGGCGATTTTCTTGATATTCAGGGTTTTAAAGGACTCAAGGAACGCTTCGACTTTTTCAGCATAGTCGATGAGGCGCATGCATTTGGAGCGACAGGCGAAAATGGGAAGGGTATTGCCCGTGATGTAGCAGATATCGGAGTTGGAACATTTGGCAAGGCTCTTGGTTTTTTTGGTGCTTTTGTACTAATGCCCTCGGACTTTAAAGAATATTTTTTCAATTTTTCTTCTCCTTTAATTTACACAACTACTCTTCCAGAAGCGCATGCTGCATCAGCCATAGACCTTTTAGAAATTATTTCTCAATGCGAAAAACAAAGAAAACATCTGTCCAGGATAAGCGGTCTTACCAAAGAAAAGCTTGTTTACGAGGGTTTTTGTGTGAAAGGAAATGCTCATATTCTTGCAGTAGAAATCGGAGATGAAAGCCTGGCGCTGGAGATATCTAAAAGGTTGCTTAAAGAAGATATTTTTGTTTTACCTGCACGGTATCCAACGGTACCGCTTCACAAAGCCATATTGAGAATCGGCATGACTGCCCTTCATGCAGAGGAAGATGTAAAAAAGTTAGTCAGTACTTTAAAAGAGGTAACACTTTAGCCTTTTGAAAAAAGTTCTGACAGGATAACAGGATAAACAAGATTTTATTTCAAGTGAACAAACAAGTCTATAGGTTTAATTATTAATTTTGGTGAACGGAAAGTTGAAATCAAACTTAAAGCAGGGAGATTTACAGGATAAGTTTCGATGTTTTAATCCTGAATATCCTGTCAATCCTGTCAAAAAAGCCTCTTTGAAAGAACTAAATTGTTACAAAAATTGAAAAACAAGACAGATAATATTTTCGTTATAGGAACTGATACAGAAGTGGGAAAAACGGTTTTATCTCTTTTGCTGATGCAGTTTTTTTATGCGAATGGTTGCATACCTTTTTATATAAAGCCGATTCAAACAGGGTGCAGCGATCCTTATGATAAAGACAGTGATGCAAGATTCATTTATAAGCATGTAGAGCAGTTGACTAAAAAAAATCCTGCTGATTCAATAGTCTATTGTTTCAGGGAGCCTAAAGCCCCTTATTTTGCTTCCCGCAATGAGGGGGAAACCATTGAGTTAAAGGCAATACAGAATGCTTTGGATAAAAAGAGCCGGATTTATTCTCCTGTTATAATAGAGGCTGCCGGCGGACTTCTTGTGCCGGTCAACGAAAATACATTAATGATAGATCTTATCAAAATGACAGGGGCAAAGCCAATTATTGCCTCCCGTGCCGGATTGGGCACGATCAACCATACTCTCCTTACAATAGAGGCTCTGTATAAAAAACATATTAAACCGCTCGGAGTAGTTTTTATAGATGCTGGAGAAAAGCCTGCCCCGCAGGATATGATAAGCGAAAATATTGAGGCGGTTGAAAATTATTCCAACATAAAAGTCGCCGGAGTAATCAGCAGAATCAAGGATTTTTCAAACCCTGAAAAAGAATACTATCAGCCGATAGAAAGGATATATAGCCAACGCTTCTCATGAACAACTCATAAAAATATTGGTAGCCGAGGGACGAAGGGACGTTCATGAGGTATAACCATGGAGTAATGTTATGCGATCATTAGTCATTTTTCTGATAATTGTGGCAATATGGTTTCTGTTGCAGGCTTATATCCTGCCCAAAATGGGAATTTCAACCTGACTGCGAAAATCTTGTCAGGTGACAAGCCACAAGGACGACAAAAAACAGCTTGAAACAAAAGAAAAAAATTAGTCAGGGGTATTATTTTTCAAACACTCAGCATAAATCATTACTGGATGTTTGACAACAATTGGATCTCCAGATTTTGAAAGCATGTCGGCAATCTGAATCATACAGGCAGGGCACCCTGTGGCCACCACAGAACAACCTGTTGATTTAATATTATTGCGCTTACGCTTTCCAATTTTGGCCGAAAGATCATAATACTGCAAATTAAAGCTTCCCCCCAATCCGCAGCACCAGTCGGATTCGGGCATTTCTCTAAGAAGGTACTTTGAATTCGCTTTAATGAGCGCTCTTGGTTCGGTTGATACTCCCAAAGATTTTGATAGATGGCACGGATCATGATAGGTTATAATTTTCTTTTCATTTATATAATAATTTTCATTTTTAAGCCCCACTTTTGATACTAAAAACTGATTAATATCAAGTGTCTTTTCAGCAAGTTCTTCAACTCTGGACCTGATCCCGGCGGACTGTTTTTTTGTCATTGCGGGCCATATTTTTTTTATCATAAAAGTACAGGTGGCACATGCGGTAACCAGATAGTCAAACTCAGCGATATCAAGCAGTTCCAGGTTGTGCCGCACCAGCCGGACAAACGTAACTGTGTCTCCGGATGAAACAGCCGGGGCGCCGCAACATGCTTCTCTTTTCGGTATAAATATACCAACTTCGTGATAATTAAGCACGTCGATAACAGCTTCAGCAATCTGGGGGGAAATCTTATCGATCAGGCAACCGACAAAAAAAGCCACCTTTAACCGGGATTTGCCGGGATATGAATTTAGAGCCGGGACCATGCGGTGGAACGGCACAGGTGCAAGGGGTTTAAAATGCCTGTCCTGTATTAAAGGTGACACAAAGCGTGCACATGAAGTGCCCAAATTTTTGCTGGCTGGTTTTGTAAAAAATTTCTGGATTCTCGGCAAGAATTCCATCAACATGTCAAAAGTATAAGGATTGGCCAGCATAATCCTTAAAATTGCTTTCTTAGCCGGAGATAGACCAATGAATTGTGTAAGGATTGCACGGGCTTTAATAAAAATTTCCAGCACTTTTACCCCGCTTGGGCAGTTAGCCGCACACGACCCGCAAAGAAGGCAGCGGCTGAGACGTTCATAAACCCCTTTGGGATTTTTAAACATTTCCTCAGCAAGACCTTCGAGCATGGCCAGTTTTCCGCGCGCGACATCAGCTTCAATGCCGGTCTGATCAAAAAGAGGACATACAGCCTGACACATCCCGCATCGAGTGCAGATCTTTAGCTGGTGTTCCAATTCCCTCATAAGAAGGGCAAGCTCTTTCATGCTGGACATATAGATAAAACCCTAAATTTAAAAACTCATGCTGTTTAAAAAATTAAGTCGTTCTGCTTTATTTCATATATAAACTTTCAGATAATTAATTTCACAAGGCCAGAAGGAGGAAGGCGTATTAGTTATACGTCAACGACTGATAACACAGTGAAATTATTTATCTGAAAGTTTATAGCACAATTATGATTTTGTTTCATCTTGCATTAACAAGATAAATATAATATTTTATTTAGTTGCCTGCAGGCAGGTCTTATATCCTGATACATCCTGTATGATGCCTCGGTCAAAAAACAGTATAAGGAAGATTTTTGATGGAAATTAACAACAACGAGGCGTTGCATCGCCTTAATTTTGAAGATAAAGAAATAATACTTTTAGGAACAGCCCATATATCCAGGGAAAGTGTGGATTTGGTCAGCTCGGTTATCGAGGAGGAAAAACCGGACTGCGTCTGCGTCGAGCTTTGCCAATCCAGATATCAAGCTATCAGTCAAAAGGATAAATGGCAACAGATGGATATAATAAAGGTAATTAAGGATAAAAAAGCATTTCTCCTCCTTTCCAACCTTCTTCTTGCTTCATTTCAAAAACGAATTGCCAGGAAATTAAATTTAAAAGCCGGCGAGGAAATGTTAAAAGCCATTGAAAAAGGAGAAGCAATTGGAGCAAAAATACATCTTGCTGACAGAGAGATTCGTATTACCTTGTCAAGAACCTGGCGCATAATGCGTCTCTGGGATAAGCTAAAACTGCTGTTTCAGTTTATCTTGTCGCTGGGAGGAGTTGATGAAATCAGCGAAGAAGAAATTGAAAAAATGAAGCAGCAAGATGCCCTTCAGCTTATTCTTGCAGATATTGAAAAATCACTTCCTGTGCTGAGAAATATACTTATAGATGAAAGAGACCAATATCTTGCATATAAGATAAGGACGGCTCCAGGAAAAAAGATAGTGGCTGTTGTCGGCGCGGGACATGTGTCGGGCATAAAAAAGTACTGGAATGCTGACACAGATATAAATGGCCTTGAGGAAATTCCGCCCAAAACTCTGGCCTCCGGTCTTTTTAAATGGGTTATTCCTTTTGGCATATTACTTCTTTTTATCTTCGGCTTTTTCTGGGGAGGATATGATACAGGAACTCACATGATAACGTGGTGGATTTTTGCAAACGGGCTTTTGGCTGGATTAGGAGCCATAATAGCTCTGGCCCATCCTCTTACAGTGCTGTCTTCCATTCTGGCAGCGCCTTTAACTTCTTTAAACCCAATGATTGCCGCAGGCTGGGTTTCCGGAATTGTGGAAGCTGTTTCAAGAAAACCAAAAGTTAAGGACTTTGAAAGCCTTCCGGAAGATATACTTTCTGTAAAGGGTTTCTGGAAAAACAAAGTAACCCGTATTCTTTTAGTGGTAATATTTACAAATCTCGGCAGCACTCTGGGCACCTTTGTTGCCATACCATTAATGCTAAAAGTATTATAACAAAATTTTAACCACATTTCTCTCTATCTTTTTGCCGTTTTTCAAATCATATGGCATCCTGACGGTTTTCAGGCGCCCCCTGGCAAAATGTTCAATGCATTCAGGATATAGTTCCCACTCAAGCCTTAAACCTTTTTCCTTAATCGTGTTCAGTGTATCATTACTATCTATCTGAAATGCTCTCTGGCCTATAATAGGTCCTGAATCTTCTCCGTAATCAATAAAGTGTACTGTACATCCACCAACCTTGCATCCATACCTGAAAGTATCTCCATATCCATCAACGCCCGGAAACGAGGGCAGTAAAGCAGGATGGATATTCATTATGCGAGGATTTAAAGGATCAGGATTTATTCTGTCAATAAAATAAGGGGTTAAATTTCTCATAAAACCAGCCAGTACTATAAGGTCGAAGGGATATGGCTTCATTTTATCAATCAGCTTTGCCTCGGCAACAGCTCTGGTTGTAAAAAAAGATCTAACTTTTTCCGGGGGTGTATTTGATGAAAAAAGGTGCTGCTTTGAAAGCACATCATCCAGATCAAAATCATCCGGAACCGAAACAGTATCCGGTTCTTTTTTGTAGCTCTGAATTATCGGCTTATAATCCACAACAAATGTAGTTATTCCATGTTTCCTGCTTTTCTCAAGGCCAAATGCGTCAGGATTATCCGATCCTGCAAATATTATATTCCCGTTTATCTTTCCTGATTCACAAGAATCAATGATTGCCTGTAAATTTGTTCCGCTTCCGGATATAAGTGCGCCTATACGGATTTTTTTATCCATTTTAGATTTCTCCATGATAAAATTTATACGTAACCCTTCACTGTTTGCAGTTTTTTAAGATGAAACCAGGCTAGTCGCTGATTGTTTTCTTAAAATCCGGTAATGTCTCAGGTTTGTCTCTTAGCACAACTTTACTATCACCATCACGAGCAGTAACATTTTCATAAACACCATCATCACGCCTTACAAGCTTGGTGAAACCATGATCACGCAGTTCTCTGTCAGATTTAGGGGTGCTTATATTAGTACGAGAAATGAGCTTTCGTACTGAACCGGCACAATTAGGGCAGCTATTCAGCGCTTCATCCTGGATTGACTGCTTTACTTCAAACACCCTGCCAAGTAAACAAGGTTTATCTATGTGTTCGTATTCGTAAATTGGCATAATTAGGTATTTATTATAAGATTTCAATACATCATGCAAGCCTGTTTAGTTTATATTTTTTATGAACAAATCATAAAATAATGCTTAACATGTTTGTATTATTGAAAGCTATAACCATCTCTGTCATCTGGCGCGAACCCCACGGTTTTCCCCCTCTTATCTACTAAAACTAAATACTATTTTGCTGTTTGTTGGCACTAAATTGGTATTTTAACGAACATATCTATATCTGGTAGTTGCTCCATAATATACATACTGTTTATGTACATACTGAATAATTATTAATTCACAGAAAAAACTAAAATACCAAAAAATCGATAATTAGTTGCAAATTAGTATTTACTTTGCACGGATTATGTATTACTAATAATTTAAAATTTGGTAATAAATAGTTTTGATTAGAACCTGTATATTTTAGGGGTGTTATAATGAAAGTTCCATCTAAGCCGCCATTTTTTGACGACCCTTTAACTAAAATATTAAAATTAGATCGTGAAAAACTAACGGACATTGTCCAAAATGTTAAGCCTGTAGACAAAAAGGGTCGGTATCTTCACTGGGACAAACTTATCCATTTGGAGGCACCAAAGGGGCTCACAACGGAAATGTGGTGGCTGGGAATTAAATTTGCCAGAAATAATTTATACAAAACCCTAATGATAAACGACAAAAATAATCATCCTTTTCTGACTGCTATGCCGGGCCAAGTCTTTAAGGAACTGCATTGGCTTGATATTAATACTGCCGGAACCGTATCGTCTGAAATGCCGATTCATAATCCTCACATGAAAAACACATATTTAATCAGGTCTTTCGTAGAAGAGGCAATCAATTCAAGCCAACTTGAAGGAGCATCAACAACCAGAAACGTTGCAAAAGCAATGTTTAGGCAAGGAAGGCCACCCCATAATAAAGATGAGCAGATGATATTTAATAACTATTTAGCAATGCAATTTATCAGAGAATACAAATTTGAAAGGCTTACGCCTTCAATAATTTTGGAATTACACAAGATACTCACAGAAAATACATTAGACAACCCGGACGATGCCGGCAGATACCGAAATAAATCAGACGATATACATGTTGTCGATGGTCAAGGACAAATTCTTTATACTCCCCCTAATGCGGATTCAATACCCAAAAGGATAGAACAGATATGTAATTTTGTTAATGACAATGATTCAGATATTTTTATTCATCCAATACTAAGGGCTATATTGCTACATTTTTTTCTTGCGTATGTACATCCGTTTGTTGACGGCAATGGAAGAACAGCGAGGGCTCTTTTTTATTGGTCGGTTGCAAGTAGTGGATATTGGCTCCTGGAATATCTTTCAATATCGAGAATTATAAAAAAAGCCCCATCCCAATATGGAAGGGCTTTTTTATATACTGAAACTGATGATGGCGACACAACCTATTTTATAATACACCAACTTGAGGTGATAAAAAAAGCAATTAAAGAATTACAGGCATTTATCGACAAAAAAGTTGAAGATATTAAATCTGCAAGCGCTTTGTTAGCAGGTTCAAATCGATTAAAAGACAAGCTTAATTATCGTCAACTCTCACTCCTAAGACATGCGTTAAAACATCCAGGTCATACTTATACCGTGCGTGAACACCAAAACACACACGGAATTGTATACGAGACCGCAAGAACTGATTTTCTAAAAATGGCAGATATTCACGAACTATTTATAAAAGAAAAAAGCGGAAAGGCGTTTGTTTTTAAATCACCTTTAGATCTTGAAGAGAGAATCAATGCTGCAAAATAAGCATATATAAGGAGAGAGTCCATCAAACGACCATAAAAAAAGGTTACAGAAAACTGTAACCTTTTGAATTGCATGGTAGGCACGGACAGATTTGAACTGTCGACTTCTACCGTGTCAAGGTAGCGCTCTCCCCCTGAGCTACGCGCCTATAATTTTGGAACCTTGGTCTCAAGGTTTAAAAGCCGATAACACCATTTTTTTTTACTGTCAATGAAAATGAATCTTCTATCTATCGTTCTACAGAGTTTCGAAAACCTAAAGTGTTGCACATAAACTCTTTATTGCTTTGACAACTATTTTACGGGTCTTTACGAACCGTTTTTCCCTGAAGCCTGGATTCCACTCACATGTTGACAGTTCATCGGAAACGACAAGAATACTGCCTATTTCTATATCGCGAAACCTTCCGACCGTGAAGAGCGCAGAAAGTTCCATATCAACAGCCAGGACGTCCTTTGCCTGATAATACTCAAGTTTTTCACGTGTCTCTCTGTATATGGCGTCAGTAGTCCAGACAAGTCCATCGTGAAATTCGATCTCATTTTTATTAAAAATATGCTTTATCTTTTCTACAATCAGAAAAGACGGCTTGCTTCTCAGGCTTTCATCCGCATTGTAATGTTTTGATGTGCCTTCATCAATTATTGAATCCGTTGGTACTACAATATCTCCTATCTTAACCTCTGGAGAAATTGCTCCGCACATCCCGAAAAATATAACTTTACTTGCACCCCAGGCAATAAGTGTTTCTAAAAGAATCACGGCATAAGGAGCACCAATAAATGGGCCTGTCGCAGACAAACTTTGCTTGCCTGCATGCTCAGCATATACTTTGCTCATCAGGAGCCTGGTAAAATTATCTTCGCTCATATTGAGCAGCCTGCAAAAAAAACCAAGGTCCTTATCATCGGCCATCAATACAGCAACCGGCCCCAGGCTTGGAGAGTTTTTTCTTTTTAAAGGCGTTATTATTGCATTATCGTAAGGCATTTTATCAGCTCAGAATAAAATCATTCCGGCTTTGCCAAACGCAAAAGTTCATCTTTAACTTCATCGATAATATCATAAAACCACATAAGATCCTCAATAGAAAGTCGCCCTGCCTTAGCAGGGGCTTTATCTCCTCCATCTTTTTTCTTTAATATTCTGGGACCAATCTGAACTTTTGGCTGAGCCCCGCCGTATTGATTTATGGATACAACAAGGCCTGTATCTTCGCATTTCCACGTTTTTAAAACTTTATCCTTTTCAGGGTCAAATGCCATATTATTCTCCTTGATTTTTTGAATACAAGTTGTCTCTATTGTATTCCATTAATTTTGAATGATTCAGGTGTTAAGCCTTTTGTACCACCTTCAATTCTTTGATGTAGAATTTATCAATATATTCTTTAACCATTCTGCGCGCAGAAAATTTTGCAGCATTACTTTTAATGGAATTTTTCATTATTCTAACCCAGTCGGCTGGAATTCCATGATCTAAAAACTTATAATAACATGGTATTATTTCTTCTTCCAGAATCCTGTAAATGGCTTCCGCATCCTTTTGGCACTTGTTGCCTTCAGATTCTTCATGATTAAATGCCCAGCCGTTCTCTCCGTTGTAGCCCTCGATCCACCAACCATCCATGATGCTGAGATGAGGCACGCCATTTAGAGCCGCTTTCATACCACTGGTCCCACTAGCTTCCATTGGCGGCAGAGGGTTGTTTAGCCAAACGTCTACACCGTGAACCATATATTGTGCGAATTGTTCTTCATAGTCTTCAATAAAAGCAATTCTGCCACACAGACCGGGATCACGTGCAAAATTATATATCTTTTGAAGTATTCTTTTTCCGGGATCATCTGCGGGGTGGGCTTTGCCTGCAAATATAATCTGAATAGGTCTCCATCGATCATTTAAAAGTTTTTTCAGCCTTTCCAAATCATAAAAAACAAGGTCAGCTCGCTTATAGGTAGCAAAACGGCGGGCAAACCCAATAGTCAATACAGAGGGATCCAATAATGTACCGCCTGCAAGAATATTGGATGGACTTATGCGGTTATTTACCCAGCGTTGACGAGCTCTTTCTCTTATGGTGTTGATTAGCTTTATTTTTAACCAAAAGTGGGTTTTCCATAACTCATCGTCCGGGATTTCATCGATCAATTCCCAGATTAGAGGATTATCAATGTCATCTACCCAATCAGGTCCCAAATATTTGTTGAAAAGAAGCTTCATTTTGGGTTCGATCCAGGTGGGGATATGTATACCGTTAGTAATATAGTCAATTGGAACTTCGTTTTCGGGAAGGTCCGGCCAGAGACTCTGCCACATTTTTCTGCTCACTTCTCCGTGTTTTTTGCTTACTCCATTACAAAATTCAGACATCCTGAGAGCAAAGGCCGTCATATTAAAACCGGCACCAGGATCATTTGGGTGTATTCCAAGTTGTAGAAATGAATCGCGATCAAGTCCAAGGGAAGGCCAGTAGGAATTAAAATATTTTTCGATCTTTTGAAACGGGAATATGTCATGCCCTGCGGCAACCGGTGTATGAGTCGTGAACACAGTGGTTTTCTTGACATATTGAGATGCTTCGCTATAATTCATCCCTTCCAGAACTTTATCCCTTATTCTTTCTAACAGAGCAAAGGCAGCATGTCCTTCATTTAGATGCAGTATTGAATGTTTAATTCCAAGTTTTTCTAAAACCTCTGCTCCTCCAATACCAAGTACAATTTCCTGACGAAGCCGCTGTTCGATATCACCAGTGTAAAGACGCGTCGATATCCCGCGGTTCCATGGATCATTGATCTCAATATCTGTATCCATTAGATAAAGAGCTACACGACCGACGGCTATTTTCCATAAAGCTACATGTATTGGAGGTTCAATTAGAGGTACTTTGACTATAAGCTGGTTTCCTTTTTCGTCCAGAACTCTGAAAATGGAGGCGCTATCCCTGTCAAGTATTTGTTCTATATTCTCCTGCCAACCGTCTTCACGGATTTGTTGTTTGAGATATCCTGCCGGGTACATGAATCCTACGGCTATCAGAGGAACTCTTAAATCACTGCATTCCTTTATAAAGTCTCCGGCTAAAAATCCTAATCCGCCGGCATAAAAAGGCAGCGAATGATGCAGGCCATACTCTGCGGAAAAATATACAATTGAGTGTATTCTGGCTTCTTCAATTTCCTCCAGCAATAAGCATGTGTTCCCTTTTGTTTCTTTATGGAATCTGGAAAGAACTATGTCATAGTGTCGTAGATAATCTTTATCTACGGCAGCCGAGTCAAAAGCCTTTTTGGAGAGTTCTTTAAGAACCTTGACGGTATTGTGACGGCTTTCTTTCCATACCTGCCGATCCAGCATCTTGAAAAGCATTCTGGCTTCAGGATGCCAGCTCCACCAGAGGTTTGAAGCCAGTTCTCTCAGACCTGATAGACGTTCTGGAATGCTTTCCAGGCCTGATAAACTTTCCGGAAGGTATGGGATTTCTTTTATGTCCATTAATGGAATTCCTTTCTTGCCTTAATCGGTTAAATAAATTATAAAATAGCTGTTTTAGGAAATGCAACATATTTTAATAATAGAGCATTTTTTGTTATTTCTTAACAGAAATTAATTTTATGAAAGAAAATCCTCAAAAACAGAAAATTAATGGCAATAGATGTTGAGCTTATGAAGTTCGGATTTGATTGGGTGAAGTATTTCCTTACCTCTAAGGGGGGCCGCTTACCCCGAAAAATTCATGATTTTGAGGGAGCCCTTATTCTAATATCAAACCTGTAAAACTGAAGATGTTCTTCTATAGACTTTCAGCAATTCTAATTTTGGAAATTGATCACGGCGTAGGTTGGGTTGAGCAAAGCGAAACCCAACAAATTTAGCAAATTTTTCGCATAATCGTTGGGTTTCGTACCTCAACCCAACCTACAAAAA
>QMMZ01000002.1 GCA_003647525.1 Deltaproteobacteria bacterium
ATTGAATAATCATAGTTTGATCTTTCAACGGCGGTTCAATTATTTCAATATTAGCCAAATTTTCAGAGGTCAACTTAGGTTGCGCCGAACCTGAAATCCAAATTGCATAATCAATCGATTCTAATAAATATGTAAAATAATCTATGCTTCCGTATTTGGGTTTTAAAATATGTGCGTGGTTATTTACCCAAAACTTACCTATAGCTTTAAAGGCTAAAGGTGAGTTTCTCGCAAGAAGATTGGCTCCATCTTCTCCTATTAAAACATATTCCCCGTCGAAAATGTAATCATCAACCCTATCTATTATTCCAGAAGCACCATAGTAATCATAGATTTTACTTGTCATTTTTCCTCTCTCTTCACCACTTAAAGGAATACGCTTATGATCAAATAAGTCTATAATATACTTTAACCGCTTCACTTCCCAATGCTCCGGCACGTCCCCCAGCCAATCCCCAGCGTATCTTATTAGCCATGAAGTCTCTCCGTTTGTGCATTATCTTAAAATCGTACTTTTAAAGGTATGGCCCAGCTTTTATCGTCAAACTTAAGAAGCAGAAATGCGAAGTAGCTCATTGAAACCCTTTTGCAAAAAATGAGAAATTGATATTATGAATAAAATCACTGTGATTGTAATTATAATATTAAAGCATAGGTAGCGGTTTATGGCAAATATTCTGTATTGCACATAACACATCAAAGCGGAAGTTTATTATATCGCAGTGTTGCACTACGCAGGTTTTGCCACCAGCCGTTTCCGCGCCGATTCAACCGCTTTGTGAAGCTTCTGCTCCAACAGTTCGTGTTCCGGCAGTTCCTTGTATTCGGCCACTTTGATACCGCCTTTATCCAATTGCAACAGATCTATCTGCTCGCTTGTTTTTCCTATCCAGTTCAGGACATATCGCTCGTTTTTAAATTCTATCTCCTCACCAAGTAACGCTTTCAGTTTTTCCCAGTCGATTAGGCCTTCTGTAAAAGCTTCAGGTATTATTTCTTTTAGCTTTTCAATTTTATCCTGCTTTAAATCCAGCGACTTGCCATCCATTATTATTTTCTCTTAATATTTTTAAAATCTAAACAATTTTTTTGTAACTACTCACGTAGTCAGGCTGAAGCTGTTTAAACTGAAGGGTGAAGGGGTCAGAAGAGCACGATTGCCGTACTTTGGCGGAAATATCTGATTCTTGCATCAAACATGGCTTTTAATGCGTTTTTTCCTAATAGTCTTCAGCCTTCAGCCTATCCACCTGAGTAGTTACCTTTTTTTATTTTAACCTATCCCAAAAGATATTTCCAGGCAGGTATAATCTCAACTGTCTTATTGCCCTCTTTCAGGATTTTTTCTTCATCTAAAGTGATAATTTTTCCGGTTCCAAGGCCAAGTTCTTCCATTGCACAAAGAAGTGATGTTATTTCACGGCTTCTGGTTTTTGGATCTTTCATGGCCAAAGATACCTGAACAAGATTTTTATTATATTCCTTATCTATACAGACAAAATCAACCTCATGCCTTTTGGCAGTTCTGTAATAGTAAATTTCGTCTGAATGCCTTCTGAGATGAAGAAATATCATATTTTCCAGCTTGTGGCCATTATCCGTCATGATCTTCGGGGAAACAGAACCAGCCATGGAATGATCGATGCAGTATATTTTTTTTGCATTTGCGTTCTGTTTTGAAACAGAAGGGCTGAATATCGGCACTGAAAAAAGAAAATATGCATCCTCAAACCAGTTGATGCAGGATGACACAAAGTTTTTACTCACTTTATACCCAAGTGATTTGAGATAATCGGTAATTCTGTTTATTGAATAAAGAGATGATATTGAACCGATTAAGCGGTGACCGGCCTGAATAACCGCCTGGGGATGTATTGCCTCAAATCTGTTTATAATATCACGATGCAGAATTGTTTTGTAGTATTCCTGAAGAATCATAATGCGTATTTTATCATTAACATTCCTGACTTCAGGGAACCCTCCCTTAATGAAATACTCGTCAAAAACTTTTTTTATCAACAGCCTGTTCTTTGAAGTAAGCCGCGTGTAATCTATCTTTCTAAAGTCAAGAAACTCCTTAAAAGAAAACGGAAAAAGCTCCCATGTCAGAGATCTTCCCCGCATCTGGGTCGCAATTTCCGTTGAAAGCATTTTTGAGGAAGAACCGCTGAGAAATACACAGCAATTTTCAGTTCTTAAAATACGGTCAACAAAAGGCTCCCAGTTTTCAACTTCCTGTATTTCATCAAAAAAGCAAAAGACCTCTTCTGTTCCCTTCTTTTCAGGATAAAGAGAGTAATATGCTTCAAGCACCAGTGGAAGGTTTCTGCGCCTGATTTCATTTAAACGGTCATCAAATAAATTCAGATATAAAATATTTTCCTGTTTAACGCTCTTTGCTTTAAGGGCAGCAATGATCTGATAAAGCAGGGTTGATTTTCCGCAACGCCTCACACCTATACAAACAAATGCCTTCCCTTTTATGAACTCATACTCAAGATGCCTTTTTATACCTGTATTAAGTTTTTCTTCCTGAAAATCGAGTATTATTTCTTTCAATGTTTCAAGCACAACACCCTCCGGTAACATCGATAGGTTTGCAGGCCATTTCATCCAATAATCAGTAAAACTGATTACCGGTTTGCAGGCAAATTGTCAATATTAGTTTCCGATTTTATATTTTTCCTCTTTGCAGTTGAGAAGACAGCAAAGGGGTATAGGAGATTACTACTGCTCAGAAGAATAAAAATCAATATGACACCGGAAAACCTGAAAAAGAAACTTGACATACGGTTTTAAAAAGATAGCCTAATAACCTCATAAATTGAACTTTTTGAGAAGTTACCTATAGAGGAAAAGAGAGATGAATTTTCAGGAGGTTATACTATCATTACAAAAATTCTGGGCACGCAAGGGATGTGTGCTGGTTCAATCATATGATATAGAGGTTGGCGCCGGAACATTTCATCCGGCAACTCTATTAAAGGTGCTTGGCCCTGAACCCTGGAATGTGGCTTATGTTCAGCCTTCAAGGCGTCCCACAGATGGTCGTTATGGTGAAAATCCAAACAGACTGCAACATTACTATCAGTTTCAGGTAATACTCAAACCTTCTCCCATAGATGTTCAGAAGCAGTACTTGCAGAGTCTGAAGGCACTTGGAATAAACAGCCTTGAACATGATATCAGATTTGTTGAGGATGACTGGGAGTCACCTACACTAGGGGCCTCAGGTCTTGGCTGGGAAGTCTGGCTGGATGGCATGGAAATTACTCAATTTACATATTTTCAGATGGCAGGCAGTATAGAATTGCATCCTGTATCTGTAGAAATTACTTATGGTCTTGAACGTATCTCAATGTACTTGCAGGGTGTGGATAACGTCTATGATTTGCAATGGAATAACAATATAACTTATGGAGATGTATATCACCAGCAGGAGGTTGAGCAGTCAACATATAATTTTGAGCTGGCGGATGTTGATATGCTGCTTGATTTTTTCAATAAGTACGAGGCCGAAAGCCTTCGTATTATTAAGGAAAAGCTCGTTATTCCTGCCTACGAATATTGCTTAAAGTGTTCACATACATTTAATATACTCGACGCTCGCGAAGCAATAAGCGTTACAGAAAGAACCGGTTATATTGCACGTATTAGAAACCTTGCAAGAGCTTGTGCAGAACAATATCTGGCACAAAGAGAAGCCAAAGGGTTTCCTAACCTTAATATGAAATAACGTAATAGTTTAGTTTTTTGAAAATATATCCGCTTCAGGTGTGATACATTCAAACCATGAAAAACTCTCGCATAGCATATTATAAAGAAAGAACTCGCCGAGAATTTAAATATATGATTGCAGTTCAGCGAAATTTTATAGAGAGATGCATAATCCAGATCAGGTTCTTTCTTAATGATATCTAATGCGTTCAAACAGTTCCCTGATTTGAATGTATCACCCCTGAAGCTCATGCGTCTATCTTGTTTCAAAAAGCTAAACTAGTACAAAATTGAGACCTTTGGAAATTGAGAGTTTTTCAAATGTCTCGAAATTAGAGGCGGATATGGACAGTCTATTACTTGAAATAGGTACGGAAGAAATTCCTGCTGGTTATATAGAGCCGGCATTGAATGCATTGTCAGCTATGCTTTTAAAGAAGTTGACGGATGGACGTATTGAACATGGAACTGCTGAGACTTTTGGAACACCAAGAAGACTTGCTCTTGAAGTAAAAAATGTTTCAGACAAGCAGAGACCTCTTACAACTGAGGTGACTGGGCCTCCCGCAAGTATAGGATTTGACAAACAGGGAATCCCCACCATAGCGGCAAAAAAATTTGCTGAAAAGGTCGGTGTTTCAGTTAAAGATATAATAATCAAGGAGACGAAGAAGGGCGCTTATTTATGCGCAAAAAAGGTAGAACATGGTTTGAAAACCGGACTTCTTCTAAAAATCATGCTTCCTGATCTGATTGCGGCTATCCCTTTCCCCAAAACTATGAGATGGGCAGATCTGTCTGTTGAATTTGCGAGACCGGTTCATACCATACTTGCTCTTTTGGGTAATAAAATAATTCCTTTTATGGTGGGAAATATTAAAAGCAGCAGATACACATCAGGTCACAGTTTTATGCGGCCCGGCAGAATAAAGATTTCTAATCCGGATGAATACATAAAAGAGCTGGATTCAGCTTATGTGATGGTGGATTCAAAGAAGCGTAAAGGGATTATTGAACGTGAAGTTGCAAAAGTTGCAAATAGCCTGGGTGGCAAGGTGCTGCAGGATAAAAATCTTTTGGATATAGTAACAAACCTTATTGAGTATCCGGCAGTCGTTGCAGGAAAGTTTGATACAAAATTTCTTGAGCTTCCTGATGAGGTTCTGATTACTGCTATGCGGGAGCATCAGAAATATTTTAGTGTGGTTGATAAAAAAGGCAAGCTCATGTCTTGTTTTATTAGCGTTAATAATACGCGTGCAAAGGATATGTCGCTTGTTGCAAAAGGGCATGAAAGAGTGCTCAGAGCCCGTCTGGAAGATGCCCGGTTCTTTTACAGAAGTGATTCAAAATCTTCTATTGAAGACTGGATAGAAAAACTAAAAAGAGTTCTTTTTCAGGCCAGCCTGGGATCCATGTATGAAAAGGTAATACGAGTCAAAAAAACAGCCGAATATCTGGCAGATGAAATTTCGCATAATTCTGATTTAAATCAACATCGGCCTGATCTTAAAGAACATGTTGGAAAAGCTGCTTTGATGTGCAAGGCCGATCTTGTGAGCCAGGTAGTAGTTGAATTCCCAAAACTTCAGGGTGTTATGGGAAGAATTTATGCTCTGAATGCCGGAGAACCTGATGATGTTGCATATGCAATTGAGGAGCATTACCGACCCAGCTATTCCGGCGGGCCGCTTCCGGAAACGCTCACAGGTTCCATTCTCAGTATTGCCGATAAAATTGATTCCATATGCGGATGTTTTGTTGCCGAACTCATTCCAACCGGGGCATCTGATCCTTATGCGCTTCGGAGACAGGGCATTGGTATTATTCAGATTATGCTTAACAAAGGTTTCTCTTTTTCTATAGTTGAGATGATAGAAAGGAGTATGAAACTTTTTGGCCAAAAAAGCGATCAGGAGTTTAAGAAAAATGTTGCAGATGTTTACTCTTTTCTGAAAAATCGTATTGCCCACCTCCTTGCCGAAGAGGGATTTTCAAAAGATATTATATCAGCAGCGATAAGTGTCTCGGCAGATCATGTGCCAAATATATGGAGCAGAGTTAGAGCCTTGGAAAAGCTTAAAACCAAGCCGGACTTTGAGCCGTTGTCTATTGCTTTCAAGCGAGTAGTTAATATAATAAAAAAAGCCGAACTTCCCAAAAGCAAAGACGTTGATGAAAATCTGTTTCAGGATAAATGCGAGACAGCTCTTTTTGAAGCCTATAAAGAAGTTAAAAACAAAGTTTTTGATAATTTTGATAAAGGACTTTTTGACCAGTCACTTTATGATATAGCTTCTCTACGCAATGTTGTGGATAATTTTTTTGATGGGGTCATGGTTATGGCAGATGATATGAACCTTCGGGAAAACAGACTCGCTCTTCTTATCAATATAGCAGAGATGTTCGATATGTTCGCTGATTTTTCAAAAATTTCCACGCCGACGCATACACTTGTTACTTGACAAATGAATTTAGCGAGCACTAAGACACCCACACAAAAATTACAGCCATAAGGTAAATCAGGATGTTGAAGACACTAATCGTTGATGACAGCATTACCTTTCGCAAGACCTTTAGAAGTGCCTTGTGTGAGCGATTCCCCTTTATGCTTATCGAGGAAGCTCAGGGCGCAACCGAGGCCCTGCAAAAAATCAAGGCTTTTCTGCCTGACGTAATCTTCATGGACATCCGGTTGCCCGGCGAAAGCGGTCTTAAGTTTACCAAAAGAATCAAGGCAAGTCATCCTGAAATGGTTGTTGTCATTCTTACAGCTTATGATTTACGGGAATACAGAGAGGCGGCTTATAATGGCGGGGCCGATGCCTTTCTTTCAAAGAACTCCCTGAACCTGGCAGATATTGCCGCGTTGATCAAATCCGTTTTTTCCGACGACGGATGCTATGACCTTCATGATACCGGAAAGGACGGATACCCGTGATGGAAGAGGCAGACCAGGTCTCTACATACAGAGCCGGTCTTCAAATGGGGTATCTTTTTTTACGAAATAAGGGATTCACCCCATTTACTTTCTATACGCACATACTTAATAAAAAACAATAGAATCATTAATTACTCAAGATTATTTCCCCCCCTTGAGGGGGTGGCAGGAGGATGCATTAAAGCAGGCTGGGTCGGCCCCATCCAACCTGATTCCGGATTTTGAATCAAAAGAAAAAAGGAGGATTATTATGGCAATTGTGAAGTGGGAACCATTCGGCGAACTTACGACTTTGCGCCGGCAGATGGATCGTCTCATGGAGTCCTTTTTCGGACGTGAACCACTCAGTTATGAAAGGGAGAGATGGATTCCTGCCGTTGACGTGGCGGAAACAAAAGATGAAATAGTGGTCAAGGCCGAAGCCAAACCAAAGGAGATCCCGATCAAAGTCGGGTAAGAAGCACCGGGGATACATTCCAACTGAAGTGTGGCCGACCCGGCATTGGTCGATTGGCAAGTTGTTAGCCACTCGACAACTCAACGACTTTAGGAATCAAGTTCATCACATTAGAAGGGGAATAACCAATGACGGAGAGACTGCAGGTTTACAAGTGTGAAGTATGCGGAAACATCGTGGAGATGGTTCATGAAGGCAAAGGGGAACTTGTCTGCCAATACAAGCAGTTTTGTGTGGGGCAGGAGGGGCATACTATAACGCTTCAAAAAAAGTACTGTGTGGAGGGTTATTTATGACTACACCGCAACACTGCCCTGGTTTTGAACAGTTGCAGCACTTGCAGTCTTTTGTCTGCAAATGTTCTCACTGCGGGAAAGAGATAGAGATTTTTTCAGATGAATTTGACAAAAAACATGTATGCAATGGCTGCGGAAAAGAGATCGATTTTACGCAGTGCGCCATAGAAAGTGAGGCATAGAATCATGAGGAGATGGAGAGCAGTTCTATTAGGTCTTTTTTTGCTCTTGCCCCTTTTATTGCGCAAGGGGCGGAGATGGGCAAATTTCAGTATGAAGATTTCAAGAACCCGGAACGGTGCAGGACCTGCCACAAGGCAATTTATCAGGAATGGCAACAGAGCCTTATGTCTCAGTCATTTGCTCATCACTGGGATGATGTGGAATATTTCAAGCTCGCCTTACCCCATGCCCTGAAGCTGGATAAAGTGGCGGAGGTCAAAGGAGGATGCATTGCCTGCCACGCCCCTCTTGCCTTTTTGACTGGAGACATACCACCAAAGACGCCGGCAGCAGGTACACGGGCAAATGAAGGGGTAAGCTGTGAAATTTGCCACAGCATTACCGGATCAACGGAAAAAGAGCCCTTTAATTTCAGCTACACCATAAAGCCCGGCAAAATGATTATAATCTAATGTCATTTATAAAATCAATATTAAGGCTTCTTTCATGTGCCTTATCCACTATTATTGTGTCATATTCGTTCAGATATTTATCGTTCCGGGTCTCGGCCAGAAGAATGCCGTCAGTCATAATCTTTATGAATGAATCCCCGCCGGTTTTATCCTTGAACCTTATTTTGTAGCCCACAGACCTGCCGAGCTCTTCTCCGAGTTCTTCTGCTATGCGCCTGGCAACTGTTGTGGCGGCGATCCTTCTGGGCTGGGTGCACCCGATCTTGACGTTAATTCCTCTTCCTGCTGCATTGCAAAACTTTGGTATCTGGGTAGTCTTGCCTGAACCTGTCTCGCCGGAAATTATTAACACCTGGTTTTTTGAGATCAAATCAATTATTTCATTCTTTTTATCGGTTATTGGAAGACCCGGATTATAAGTTAGCCTGATCAGGTTTTGTTTTCTCCATGACTTCTTTTTCATAGAAGACTGAAGAAGTTCTTCAAGTCGAGTAAGCTTTGTTTTTAACTTTTCGTCAAATATTTTTTTTGCTTTGGAGCGTTTTATGCGGACAATTTCACGCCTTACAGCCTGCCTGTCGGCGCAAAGAGCCTTTGGCAGAAGTGATTCTATTTTTTTTATTTGGTTATTTTTCATTTGTAATTTTGAATTTTTATAACAGTATATAATTTTCTTGAAATATAATTAATTATATCATAGAGATATAAAATTGATAGAAAAATATTTACAGCTACCCAGGTGAATAGGCTGAAGGCTGAAGCGGATAAGACTTTATACAAAGCAAAAAATAGTGGAAGAAACTGTATGCGTGACTCATAGATATCGTTTACAAGCCAGGTCAGGAAGAGAGGTCTTATGATACAAGCAAGCGCTCATACATTTTACCGAGCTCTAAGTAGGTATGAGCTTTTTTTATTTGATTTTTAAAATAATTATGAAGATCGGAGCGACATCATTATTCGACGTTCGACGTTGAATGTTCGATGCTGGACGTTCATCTTTTACCTAAAATAAGCGTTTAGCCATTAGCTTTTAGCAGTTTTTCGTTCCCATGCTCCAGCGTAGGAATGCATATCAAGCCCTTAAACCCATATACGATAATACAGGAGATTGAAAAGATATGCCGAAAACATACAAAATTCTCATAGTAGATGACCGAAGCGTTGACAGACGTCTTATGCGGAAGATGCTGGAGAGCAGCGGCTATAAGGTGCAAGAGGCCGCAGACGGCCGACAGGCCATTGAGTCAGCGCTGCTTCATAAAGCCGATCTGATCATTTCCGATGCCCTTATGCCGGTAATGGACGGATTTCAGTTTTGCAGAGCGGTGAAGAGTGATAAAGACCTGAATCATATCCCCTTCATCTTTTACACGGCCACATATACAGAGGAAAAAGATGAGGAGCTTGCCCTGAAAATGGGAGCAGACAAATTTATTCGAAAGCCGGCTGAACCGGATAAATTCATAGAAATCATACAAGGTGTGATCCGGAATATGGAAAAAGGTAAAATAAAACCCGGAAAAGCGGAGTTATGCCCTGAAAAAGAGGTGCTCAAGCTTTACAATGAACCTTTGGTGGAAAAATTAGAGAAGAAGATGCTGGGCATGGAAAGAGAAATCACCGAGCACAAGCGCACAGAGGAGGAAAGGAAAAAACTCGAAGAAGAACTTCGGCAGTCCCAAAAGATGGAGGCCATCAGCAGACTTGCTGGCGGCATTGCCCATGACTTCAACAATGTCCTTTACTCAATTATCGGATATACAGAGTTGACCATGGACGATGTGCCTGAAGGCAGCCTGGCCAAAAAAAATCTAAAAGAAGTATTTAAAGCTGCCATACGAGCCAAAGACATGGTTCGGCAGATACTTGCCTTCAGCCGCAAAGACGATATACAAAAGAAACCTGTCAAGATTCAACCTGTCGTAAAGGATGCGCTCAAACTTCTCAGGTCCTCAATACCGGCGACTATTGAGATTCGCCAGAGTATTGATGAAGATTGCGGCCATGTCCTGGCTGCTTCGACCCAGATCCACCAGGTAGTTATGAACCTTGCCACCAATGCATATCAAGCAATGCAGGGAAAAAAAGGGTTATTGGAATTGACGCTCATGGAAGAAGAAATAGGTTCTGATGATTCAGGTCCGGACCTTCCCCCCGGAACATATCTCAAACTCACTGTAAGCGATACAGGACATGGAATGAATAGTGAGGTTATGGAAAAAATATTTGATCCCTATTTCTCTACAAAAGGACCTGGTGAGGGCACCGGAATGGGTCTTGCGGTAGTCCACGGGATTATCAAAAGCCACGGCGGAAATATTACGGTGTACAGCAAACTTGGTGAAGGGACTACATTCCATGTCTATTTGCCACTGATTGAAACCAGACCTGTTGAACCGAAAAGCGTACCAGCAGGACTGACTCCAACCGGCACGGAACACATTCTGTTTGTGGATGATGAAGAGCCTATCGTTCTCATGATACAAAAGATTTTAGAGCGCCTTGGTTATCAGGTCACATCTCGCACAAGTAGTGTGGAGACGTTGGAAGTGTTTAAAGCCAAACCAGATGAATATGATCTGGTGATCACCGACATGACTATGCCAAATATGACCGGTGTTGAGTTGGCCCCCAGGCTTAGAGAAATCAGGTCAGATATTCCCATTATCATGTGCACCGGATTCAACGAGACGATAGACGAAGATAAAGCTAAAAACATGGGCATTCTGGCGTATATGATGAAACCTGTTCTTATAGACGAGATCGCCAAAACCATTCGGAAAGTGCTTGATGAGAAAAAGGAGGAATAATTAATGGCCCGTATTCTTATAATAGACGATGATGAACAATTATTGGCTATGCTTCGACAGACGTTAGAACGCGAGGGATATGAAGTTATGGAGGCTTCTGACGGAAACGAGGGGTTAAGACGATATCGAGAAAATCCCACCGACCTGATTATCACCGACCTGATTATGCCTGAAAAGGAGGGGATGGAGACCATCATGGAACTCCGCCGGGATTTTCCAGATGTCAAGATTATCGCCATATCCGGAGGTGGGCGAGTCGATCCATGGCAATATCTGAGTATAGCAAAAAGCTTTGGAGTGCAGTACACATTTGCCAAGCCAATTGAACGCAAAGACCTTTTAAATGCAGTTCGGGAACTTCTCAAGTAAATTTTTATGTGACTCATAGACATCTGAAAACACACAACCCAAGTCAGGGGGAAGAAGTCTTATGATACAAGCAAGGGCTCATGCGTTATATCAGACAGCTAGGTATGGACTTTTTTGTTCTTAAGCTCAGGTAAAGGAATGTATGATGGCTGAAAAACCAACGTGCGAAGAAATCAATCAAAAAGAGATGTTAACAAAAGCCTCTTTAGCGCAATGGCTGACCACCTTTGATGCCATTAATGACGCTGTCTGTCTTTTGGACATGAATGAAAAGATCTTACGATGCAACAAGGCAATGGAAAGCCTTCTGAAAAAACCCTCCGAAGAAATAATCGGCAGCACCTGCTGGGAACTTGTACATGGAACGGATAAACCTGTAAAAGGGTGCCCAATTGTACGCATGAAAAAGACTCTCCGCAGGGAAACCCTAGTTTTGAAGGTTGATGACAAATGGCTTAATGTCGCTGTCGATCCTGTACTAGATGAAACAGGGAATCTTATCAGCGCTGTGTACATTTTAAACGATATAACTCAACGCAAGCGTGCTGAACAGAGTCTTCAGGAAGCAGAAGCAGAGCTAAGGCACACTATTGAAGTTGTGCCGGGTATCATTGCTAAAGCAAATGCTCATACCGGTTATTTTACACACTGCAATCCGGCTTTGAGTAGCGTATTGGGTTTCTCTTCCGAGGAATTCCTGGCACGGCCATTTATCGAGTTTATTCATCCGGACGACCGCCAAAGTACTATCAATGAAGTAGAAAAGCAGCTTAAGAGTGGCCCGCTTGCTATATTTGAAAACCGCTACATTTGTAAGAACGGAGCTTACAAATGGTTAGAATGGAGGGCAACGGCAGCTGGCGACAAGGGGGTAGTATATGCTGCCGCCACAGACATCACAGAGCATAAGAAGCTTGAAGATGAGTTACGGCTGTGTGCCGCCATGATGGACAATGTGGCCGAAGGGGTTTGCCTGATCGGCTTGGACGACCTCCTCATCAAGTGGACCAATGAAAAATTTACGAAAATGTTCGGCTATGATCCCGGGGACATGCTGGGAATGAACGTGGATATCGTCAACGCGCCCACGGAGAGGACACCTGCCGAAACCAGGATATCCATCATGAACGTTCTAAATGAAACCGGGGAATGGCATGGCGAGGTCAAAAACATCAAGCGCGACGGAACCCATTTCTGGAGTAGCGCCAACGTTTCCCTCTTCGACCATCCCGAATACGGGAAGGTCATAGTGTCGGTCCATGCCGACATCACCGAGTGCAAGAAGGCGGAGGAATTGCTACGGGAGAAAGAATTAAAGTATCGTTCATTGAGTGACGACGTCCTTGATACCTCATCGGTCGGTATTTTTATACTTGACTCCGACTTCCGTGTTGTCTGGGTAAATCAGGCGTTGGAACACTACTTTGGCCTGCGAAGGAAGGAAATTATTGGGAAGGATAAGCGGCAACTCATCCGGGAGCAGATCAAGGATATCTTTGAGGATTCGGTATGCTTTGCCGAGAAAGTGTTTGCCACGTACGATGATAATACCTATATCGAGCAGTTTGAGTGCCATATAGTCCCTGACAGCAAACGGGAAGAACGTTGGCTTGAGCATTGGAGCCAGCCCATCCTATCTGGTCTCTATGCTGGTGGCCGTGTAGAGCATTACAGCGACATCACCGAGCGCAAACAGACAGAGAAAAAACTCCAAGAAAGAATGAGCGAGCTTGAAACTTTTTATCGTGCTACTCTGGGTCGAGAGGAACGTGTTATTGAGCTAAAACAAGAGGTGAACGAGTTGTTAGAACAACTTGGTAAAAACAAGAAATATAGAAATTATACCCAAGTTGAATAGGAGCAAGATCATGTTTCAAAAAATAAAGTTCTATGATGGGAAAGAACTGCAAGAATGGCAGACATTCCTGAAGGAACTAAGTAAAAACAATGCTAAAGGAATTCTTTTGTTAGTTGGAGAAGAAACGCCGTTTGATTACAAACAGCTACAACCTCTACTAAAAACAATGGATATTGAAGTATGGGGAGGTATTTTCCCTGAAGTGATCTATAACGGCTCGCTGTATAAACAGGGAGTGGTGGGTTGCGCCTTCCAGTCCCCTGTTTCAATTGAAGTGATAAAAGATCTGAGCAAATTCAAAGGTAATTTCTCAGAAGATTTTGTTATAAAAAATACCCGGACCCTTCTGATCTTTACTAGTGCATATGCAGATAATATTCCAGTGCTTATAGAAACTTTATACGAGAAATATTTCAAAGAAACAGTGTTTATCGGGGGTAGTGCCGGCAGTATTATAAATATTGATCAGCCATCTTTGTTCACCGAAGATGATTTCTTTGCGGGAGGAGCTATCATCGCTGCTGTTGAGGACTTCATATCTGTGGGAATAAACCATGGTTTGCAGCCTATTTCCGAGCCTGCTATTGCCAGCAGTGTGGATAAAAATATTTTAAAATCAATTAACTGGGAACCGGCCTTTGAATATTACAAAAGGATCGTTGAGCAAGATGCCGGTATCAAGTTAACTACAAATAGTTTCCTTGATCTGGCTAAATCGTATCCTCTTGGAATCCTGAAATATGATACTGAAATCATTCTGCGTGTTCCTATAAGTGTTAGTGAAGAAAAGAGCCTTTTATTTGCCAGTGAAATGCCTGAAAACTCTGTGTTGTTGATTACGAAAGCGTACTCTGATAAATTAATAGCAGCCGCAGGAACAGCCGCCGAACAAGCCAAAATTGCTTTTGAAAGTAAAAAAAAGATATCCCCGGGCAAAGCTCTAATTGTAGAGTGTCTTGCCAGAGCCTTATTTTTAGAAGACAGATTTAATGATGAGTTAAATATCATTGCAAACAAAGCGGGACGTAATGTCTTTCTATTTGGATTGTTAAGTTTAGGCGAAATTGCTTCAACCGGGGATAAATATATTGAACTGTACAATAAGACCATAGTTATTGGTATGGGAGAATAACTTATGGAAAAACCAGTGCGATCTTCTTTCCAATACCTCAGTATTTCTTATGAGTGTGCGCTTGCCATTGGTAACAGTTTGAACCTTTCAGAAATGCTTCACAAAGTTATTTATACGATTGTGCATAAAACGAATGCTCATCGCGGTATTATCTGGGTCAAAAATGGAGAGAAAAAACTCCAGCCAGTGGCAAGTGCCGGAATTAATATAGAAGATGTGCTGTCACAAGGCAAAATAAAGGATCTTCGGGATGTTTTAAATCAAATACAAAAAAGCCGGCAATTTGTGCTTAGAAACAAAGATGACAAAGATTTTTTGCAGTATTGTCCTGTCCTGACAGAAAAAGAAGAATGCGTATTGATTGTGCCTGTAACCAATGTGGCGATTCTTCATCTGGTCTATGCCGGCAGGGAAATAGCAGATGAACCTTTAGCAAATCTGCTTGCCGGTCTTTCTATCAAGTTAAGCGTTGCTATAGAAGCCTGCATAGCTCATAAGAAAATTATTAATGAAGTGCGGGTGAGAGTGGAAGCAGAAGAGAAACTAAAAAAGAAAACAGAGCAACTGATCTCCAGCAAGAAGGAACTTCAAAGGCTTTATAGAGAATCTGAACAAGCCAGAGAGTCACTGCTGAGCATCTTGGAAGATGTTGCACAAAAAGGAGAGGCATTGCAGGAGAGTGAAGAGCGTTTAAAGACCACCCTGGATTCCATACAAACAGGAATCGTGGTCATCGATGCAGAAACACACATAATTGTTGATGCCAATCCTGCTGCCATCAGAATGATAGGAGCCCCTAAAGAACAGATTATAGGTCAGGTGTGTCATAAGTATATCTGCCCTGCGGAAAAGGGAAAGTGTCTGATTACCGATCTTGGACAAAAAGTGGATAACTCGGAGCATATATTGCTTATGGCAAATGGGAAAAAAGTCCCCATTCTAAAAACTGCTACCACTATCTTCTTGGGTGGTAAACAATGCTTGCTCGATAGCTTTGTTGATATCACAGAGAAAAAGAAACTCGAAGCCCAGCTCGCTCAGTCCCAAAAGATGGAGGCCGTAGGCACTCTGGCCGGCGGTATTGCCCATGATTTTAACAATCTGCTGACCGTCATCATCGGTAATGCCGACTTTGCATTGATGGATGTCATCAAGGATAAATCCTTACGCAATGGAATAGAAGAAATCAAGAAAGCCGGAAAGAGGGCGGCATCTCTTACCAGCCAGCTTCTTGCCTTCAGCCGTAAGCAGGTGATAAAGCCTGAGGTTATAGATCTGAATAAAGGGATAAACGAAACAAAAAATATGCTTAAGCGTACGATCGGAGAACATATTGAATTTTTAACGGTTTTAAAACCAGAGCTGTGGAAAGTCTATGCAGACTCCGGACAGATTAACCAGATAATCATGAACTTGGTGGTCAATGCCAGAGACGCCATACCACAGGGAGGCAAGCTTACCATTGAAACAGCCAACGCTGTTCTGGACAAAAACTATTTTCGCGAGCACGGTATTAAAGAGACACCAGGCCATTATGTGATGCTGGCTGTAAGCGATACCGGCAGCGGGATGGACAAAGAAACCCAGAAACATATCTTCGAGCCTTTCTTCACCACAAAGGAAGTCGGCAAAGGCACGGGACTGGGCCTGTCCACAGTTTACGGCATTGTCAAGCAAAACAATGGCTTTTTCTGGGTTTACAGCGAGCCTGGGAAAGGAACGACATTCAAAGTCTATCTGCCAAAGGTGAAAGGGGATGCAGAGCCGGAGGAAAAAGAACAAACCCCGGTGGGCGATCTTAGCGGTTCTGAAATTGTTTTGATTGTGGAGGATGATGATGGTCTTCGGAAATTTGCGCAAGAGGTTCTCCAGAGCTATGGGTACAGGGTCATTGTAGCTGAAAATGGTGAAAATGCTTTGAGGGTCAGCAAGGATCACGCGGACCCGATCCACCTGTTGCTAACCGATGTGGTAATGCCCAAAATGGGCGGGAAGGAACTCGCAGAAAGGCTGCAGCCTCTTTATCCTCAGATAAAAGTGATTTATATGTCAGGATACACGGATAACGCCATTGTTCGTCACGGTATTTTAGAGTTGGATCTGAATTTCCTTGAAAAGCCTTTTACGCCGAAAGGCTTGGCGCTCAAAGTGAGGGAGGCGTTGGATGAATGAATAAGAATATAACCACATACAAGGTTGCAATTTCGATAATCTTCGGGTTGCTGGGCTTTGCCGTAAACTTTTATTCTGTGGATTTTGTCTTTTACAGCTCTAACAGGATGAGCTTCCTTTTTGGCCTGCTGTTTCCCATGTTGATAAGGCTTTCATGGGGCTGGAAAAATAACTTGGTAGAATTTGCGCCTGAATTTGCCGCAGATTTAATCGATCTGATTGAGCAAAACCGCAAATAGCAAGCTATTTTGAGGACTTTTGCGATTGAAAATCGGTTAAAAATATGGTGAAGTCGGAATGCAAAAATGCCAAGTTATTTTTTCCCGAGCCCTAAGGGTTTATAGAAAATTTTTAATTGAATATGCAGAATACTGTATTATAATATATGTAAAAAACTTAATACAGGAGAAATAAATGATTCATGTATTACTGGTAAGTTCTGATAAAGATTTTTTTGCTGATTTAGCATCAAACATGGAAAAAAATGTCGATCTGAACATTTCCCGTGCAACGTCAGGCCGCAATGCCCTTTCCATGATTTCAGTTAATAACTTTGAACTGGTAGTTACTGATGAATCGCTTTCCGACATGACCGGTCTTAAATTCGTGGAAAAACTGGTTTTAACAAATCCGATGATCAATTGTGCTGCAGTAAGTTCTCTTTCATCCAAGGATTTTCATGCGGCAAGCGAAGGGCTTGGCATTCTTATGCAACTCCCGCCCCGGCCGGATAAAATTCATGCAGAAAATCTGTTGCAGTACCTTAATAATATTTTAAACATTACAAACAAACTGATTAAATAAGGAGAATTTTTAATTATGGAAAACGGAAGAATAGCAGTTCCATCCAACGGACAGGGTGGTCTTGAGGGAACCAGGGCAGGACATTTCGGTCATTGTGAAGTATTTACATTTGTTGATGTGGAAAATGGAGAAATAAAAAATATTTCAACACTGCAGAACCAGGAACATGCCCAGGGCGGATGCATGATTCCTGTCAACCTGCTGGCAGAACATAAAGTTAAGGCTCTCGTAGTCGGAGGAATCGGCATGCGACCGCTTATGGGGTTCAAGCAGGTGGGTATTGATGTCTATTATGATGCGGAACGAGCTGACATAAGACCAGTGGTTGAAGATCTTATAGCAAACAAACTGCAAATTATTGCAAATGACCAGGTTTGCGGAGGCGGTGGAACAACTTAGCTTAAAGGAAAAATAGAAAATGAAAATAGCTGTTACATCCAAAGGCAAAGATCTTGATTCACAGGTTGATCCTCGATTCGGAAGGGCTGCGTATATACTTATAGTTGATACAGACGGCGTTGAATTTGAAGTTGTGGACAATTCAGAGAATGTAAACGCTCTTAAAGGCGCCGGAATTCAGGCTGCCGCCATGTTAAGCGACAAAGGCGCAGAGGTTTTGCTTACAGGTTTCTGCGGACCCAATGCGTTTAAGACACTTGGAGTTGCAGGGATTAAGGTGGCGAATGATGTCGGCGGCACGGTTAGAGATGCTGTAAATGCCTTTAATGAAGGGAATTTGCTCTTAGCTGATGGAGCAAATGTTGAAGGGCAATGGTAAAAAATAGTCGGATTGGCGGGCTGGTTGAGTCCCTTACTCCCCAGACATACTCTGCGTGATTGATCTTGTTATAGTAATCAACTCTGCTGTTTTTCATGTCCACACACCAGGCATAATCGGGATCCTGAACATTCTGCTCAGATGACCAATATATACCTGAAGCTATATGCAAAAACGGATGACGATCAGGAAGAACCGGATTTTCTTTGCTGCAATCGATCAGTGTTCTGATATCCTTCACTTTCGGAAGCCGCCAGTCCTTATAACCGCCGTGCTTTTCAGCATTGAGGCGCATGATAAACTTTTTAGCCTCAAACCAGTTCCCTCTGCCGTGCAGAAGGTTTGCATCCTTTGTCCACATTAATCCGGAAAGATGATCCGTAACAGTCCTATTCCCATGATCGTAAAAACGTTTTTCAGGCCTGGCTTTTCCACTCTTAAGCGCCCCATCATCTCCGGCATAGTAAGAAACATTCTGTCCGGTCTTTGGAATCAGATCAATGGCGTTGCCCGCAGTGCGTACCGGCCAGACGTGGTTGAGCATATGGTGTTTGTGGCCATAGTCAATATGTCCCAAAAAGCAATATATACGCCATGCGTGATTGTCATAATCTGCAGTAGTAGTGCTTGTCCAGTACCAGACTTTTACATTGGAAAAAGGATGGCTGCGAGGAAGCGCCGGAGCATACCTGCTTCTGTCAATAAGGGTTGCAAGTTCGTTTACATTAGGCAATCGCCAATCGTGATATCCGCAGTATTTTTTTGCATTGAGCTGGAAAACAGCATCAAGGGCGCGAAACCAGTCGTATGTATTATCGGCAGGATCAGCATTCCTTGTCCATATAAGTCCGGTCAGCCTGTCAGTAACTGTTCCATCCAAATGATCTAAAAAACGACCTTCTTCTCCGAAACTTTTTCTTATCTCTCCATGAAAGAAGAGGAAAGTAAGAAGCAAAAAAAGAATCGTCCTGCTGCAAGTTAAGGCAAAAGACATCTTTCGGCGATATTCGTTAAGGTGTTTTTCCATCCATTATCCCCAAAAGGGTATGTATGAATTGGGCTGTCAGGGAATTAGGTATTTCAGGAACTAAGGTAGAAAAGAAATTGGGTCTAAGTCAGTCAGCGGTAAGCAGGGCAGTTCAAAGAGCTGAACAATTGGTTTTAGAGCATCGATTATCGCCATACGATACCCAACATGGGCATCTACCCTGGGCGTGCCTATACCCCCCATATTTCCTATTTAACTTTTACGGTGCTGGCCTGGGCTCCCTTTTCTCCTAATTCTTCCACGAAACGTACCTTCATTCCAACCTTAAGAACTTTGAACTTACCATCCAGTACGCTGTTTTTATGAAAATAAAACTCTCGACCGTCCGGTGTGGCCAGAAAGCCGTAACCTCTTTCCGGAAAGAGTGTGCTGACAACAGCGCGAGATGTCTCTTCATGGTGTTTCACATCCCCGCGCCGCTCTCTATCATAATCTTTAATCTGAGCTTGTGCCGCACGGAAGGCATCTCATGATCTGGTCATAAAAGAGGTCTAATTTTCGCGTTTTCTCGCGAATCGCGTCTTCGATTGTCTCGGTAAGATCAAAGTTGCGGGCAGTAATCTGCAATGGAATTTTCATGGTATTTCCTCCTCCTTGTCGGTCATCATTCTTTATCCGCTGGCGGCCGGTCGGGAAACATGTAAGGGCTTTCCTTTTCCTGGGATTCAAGCACATCATCGCTGATTTCATCTACATCGGCACTGGGTCTAAAAGCCGCTTTGCCTCGAGCGCGGTCATCCCGTTCCCATATCAATTCATTGATTTCCAGGAGATCGACAACAGATGCAAAGCCCATAAGGTCGGTCAGGATTCGCAACAGAATCTGGTGCTCGTTCTCGCTTGGTACAACACCTTCCAGGTAAACTACTCCGTTCCGGCAAGAGACTTCGAATTCTTCCCGATCGACTCTACCGTCATTGCTGAGATGCTCAAGAATCACCATCCGCAGTTCTTCGTTGGTCAGATTCTTGTATTCATCCGACAGTTCCGCACAGGTAATCACCTCCCTGGCACGAGGCAGCTTTTTTTGTTTTTCCTCATACCTTCGTGCGCATCTGCGGCACAGGCGGGTGGCCGGGAGTGCTTCCAGCCGTTTCAACGAAATCAGCTTCTCGCAGCTTTCACAGATCCCGTAACTCCCCACGGCAATTCTGCACAACGCCAGATCGATATCTTCGATCTCATCCTTTTCAAGTTTATCCAACTGGTCGAAAAGACACGTTTCATCAGCCTTTTGAGCCTCTTCTTCCAGCTCAATATCCCGCTCTTCAAGAATCTGCAATCAGATTCCAGCCGCCGAAGCCGTGCAAATATCTCCTGGCGCTGCTTGAGGAGCACTTCTCTTGGGTGCATCATACCCTCTTCAGTCATAATTATTCCTCCTGCCAATGAAAAAATCTAATAGCTCGGACACAAAGACACCAATACATTAAAATTCATAATTTAGGGATTTGCTTCGCTTAATTGCGAATTTAGTAATTGAAGTTATTCTGTTGATTTTAATCCATAAATTCTTCAATCATACAGTTATTCTGCTGGTTTTCCAGAGAGCAACAGCACTATAAGTTCTTGCCCAGAAATTTGCTTTTTCTTCCGCCGGATACTTAAAAAAATCTTGCGTCCAGTTGAAAGAAGGATTTTGATACATATCTCGGAGAATGTTTGCAATGTGTTTTGGTTTCCAGTGAGCATGGATAAAAAAATCGTAAACAAAACCTATTATTTTTTTTGGTTGAAGAGCCGAAGGATTCGGAAAGTAAAGAATATTTCTTGTCCAGTCAGGAATGTTTTCCTCTTTTTTTGCATATTACAGGGCAAATCCCCTTGGAATATCTTCCTGGCTTTCAAAATCCCGGTGAAAAAGATAAAGGTCTGATGACTTGTATTCACAAATAAAATCGATCAATCCTTCATTGGAGCATGGTATGAAACCGGAAAAGCTCTGCGCTCGGTCTGCTGCCTTTTCCAGATCCCACATGCAATCCAGAATAAAATCTATATCGGTCTCTTCGTTTGCATCCTTTCCATCAAAACAGGTTCCAACCACATCTACAAGATGAGGTTGATGATGTTTTCCATATTTTTCCTGATTTTTCTTATGCAGGCTGAAAGGACTCCGAATGGAACGCATAAAAGGTGAACCTTCGCTCCAGGAATTGTCAAAATTGATGCAGCGGTCATAACTATCGGAAATAGTAACCGGAAGCAGCCCACTGGATTCGTTATCCTTAAAGGCCGTCATAGTAAGAAGAGAGATATACTCCGCAATCTTACCGAGTCCGCTAAAAATATGCGCTGCATCAAGCGAAATTCCATACCAGCGTCTGATATCATCAGGATCGATAAAATTACATGCTTTAATAAGATCCTTTTCCAGGAAGCCGATTTTTTTTAACTCTTCTGTAGCTCGATATCCCAAAAGGTTTTGAAAGAGAATATGTCCGCCTGAAGGCGTGTAATCCAGAAGATAAGGAATGCTCCTTGATTGGAATAGCTTTTCAAGAAAACGGATAACAGGAATTATCTGATTAAACAATTCTCTCTGGGTTTTCCTGTCTTTATAGAGTTTGTAGTTTTCTTCTGCAAGAAAAATCTCAAAATCAAGCGGCATAAGCACTGACTGAGATTTTTCTCCGATAACAGGAAGATGAACCTGCAGGCCTCTTTGAAGTGTAAACTTTCCAGGTTGATTGACCGGCTCGGCTATTGCCGGAAAGACAGGATCCAGCGCCTCTGCCGAAAGCTCATTCCCGGACGCAATGACATAATGGCTGAATTGATAACAGTTTTTCAAACGATCAATCACACAATGGTAATATTCTTGAGCATTCATAACTCCCTTCCTCCAAGGGGTTTGCGCAAGCTACATGCATTTCACCATACGGCAAACCTATTGAATTTATCTTTGATATGCTTAAGAGCTCAGAAAAAAATAACTTGGCATTTTTGCATCCCAAATTCTACCAAGTTATTTTTTACCGAGCCCTAATCGTTCCTTGAAGTTATGATATTTTTTATTATCACAATAAACGGCTCAATTTAAGTTTAAATATTCATAACAACTTGTTGATCAAAAAACAAATGATAAGTTTGTAAAGTTTACCCCGATGTTGCAAACTTTAGCTCACTTGTAACCTGATAAACTTTCCCTTTACAAAGCTGATGGTGGAAGAATGAGAAGCAAAAAAGGAGCTCTGGTATTGATTGACGGAGCCATGGGCCCCGGCAACATTGTTACCATGCCAAGTCTGATTGAGGTCGTGTCACAGCTCAATGTCACAGCTTGGCCATAACATAGTGACGTGTTGGATCTGTTGTTCCAGTACCAACCTCATTTATAAGCTCTTTATCCAGTAAACCTTTTAAATCACGCTGAAGGCTGCGCCGATTCACATCCGATTATAAAAAACATAAATTGATAGCAAATTTTGCAAGTCGGCAAATCATCGCACAATCACCGGATATATTTTCCATTATCCCCGTTCAACAGAGTGAAGCAAATCTTTGCCCTCTTTATTTGGTTTTACAAGGCAAGAGCAGGCCCCTTATGTGTTCCCGATCATGGCCACTTCAACTCCAAAGAGCCTTGCTGATTCTGCAAGTTTGAAATCCGCAGTAAATAAATTTAAATTGTTTATGGACGCAATAGCAAGATGGAGAGCATCTAATGTCCTGAGAGAAGTATTGAATTGAGAGATCCAGTTTTTTGCCATTTGAAAATGCTGGTGCTCAACTAGAATCCATCTAAACAATCTATTTTTAATGTGTGACTGAAATCGACCAATTACTCTATTGCCGTCTTCCCGGGACAAACCCTTTTCCCGGATTTTTCTTGAAATTGCCGAAACAAACTCTACTTCAGTCAATGGGCTGATTGCCGGTTGTTTTATCTTTCTTATCTTCTTTTCTACCTGCCCACTGATAGGTTCAGGGCAATAATAGGCAACTAAAACACTTGTATCAAAATATACCATCAGTACCGCTCCCCATCTCTTAAATCAGTCACAACTTTACTCAATGGTTTTCCGGTTATCTTAACAGAAGATCGAAATTTATTAAGGCTTGGGAGCCGGCCTTTGGCACCTAATGCAACAAGACATGCGATCTTTTTACCATGACGTTTTATAATAATCTCCTCGCCTCGCTCAACTTTATCAAGCAATGAACTAAAATTGCTACGGGCGTCCTTAACATTGACTTCCAACATAATGGCCTCCATAATTAATAGTACACTTTATGTGTACACCGCATTTGCGCTCATGTCAACCGATTTTAATCGTGTTTCACAATACTTGTCGCAAGATGTCGCAATACTATTTGACCAGCTCGCAGTTCGATTGTCGAGCAGATCCCTTCAGTCTAACTAAATTCAACTCAATTAAATTGTTTAAATCCCTTAGTAAACTGACACCATACTTCCTTCCCTCTTTAGCAATTCTCTCAATTGCAGATAATGATGCCTTATAGCGGTATAAACAAATGGCAGAAGATTGCCAACTAATAAAATACAGCTTCCACACCCCACCCTATTTTTTTTCAAGGTGACGTATGGATTTAGCATATTTTTTGCAAACTACTAATCTTAACATGCTGTTTTTTAATTTGTTTTGCAATAACAGATTGCCCATAACTCCGAATGACATTGGGCTTCCTCGGCGCGGCGGGTCAGCTCCTCAATCCGCGCCACGATCCGGCGTTGTTCGTTCAGGGGCGGGACTGGGATTTCAAGTGACGCAAGCAGTCCTTTTGATAATTCATCAAAGGTGCAACCATGCCCCATGTTTTGTAGTTCAGTTACAGAGCCCTTATGAACCCAATACAGGTATCTATTAAAAATTCGATCTTGCGGGATAAGGCTCTTGAAGCCTTGATTTGTACACATGGGCTTTGTGTTTATTGCAAGATGCCCAATTGGTGCGCGACTAGATAACAAAACTGAGCCAAGAGGAAGA
>QMMZ01000003.1 GCA_003647525.1 Deltaproteobacteria bacterium
CTTGCCTGCTCTCTCAAGCGTTCTTCCTCATCCTTCATATATCCGCCATAGGGCACAAACCCGACCTCATCTCTTGGAATAATATAGGTCAGCACAACCTCTTTGAGACCGGCTTTTTTGAGTTCCAAAAAGGATTCCAGTGAGTTAAATGCCAACTCCCTAAATTTTGTAGGAAATAAAATCTTTTTAAATTCCATAATGCACTCCTGTCTTTAAAAGAAAATTAAAGTTACAACCACAAAGGTTGGAAGCAAGAAGACCAGAGAATATTTCAATATATAACCAAAGAAGCTCGGCATTGCGGTGCCTCCCTCTTCTGCAATCGAACGCACCATAAAGTTAGGCGCATTCCCTATATAGCTGAAAGAGCCAAAAAAGACCGCGCCTGCAGAGATCGCCTTCAAATAAACCGAGCTTTCCGTCATGAGAAGAGGAACGGCCTGAGCTTCCGACATGCCTGGATAAAGTTTCCCAAGAGCTGTATTGAAAAACGTGAGATAGGTCGGCGCATTATCAAGAAAACCGGAAAGAGCGCCCGTGACCCAGAAGAAATGCATCGGCTCTTTTACCGCAGCGATCAAAAAGGCCAGCTCACCCTTTAAGCCCGCCTTTAGTATAAGAAGACACGGAACCATGGTAATAAATATCCCGATAAAGAGATACGCAACCTCAATGATCGGGAACCAGCTAAATTCATTATCTTCATATATCCTTTTCGAAGTAATCAGCAGTGAGAGAATACCCATTACAATAAGAATACCATCCCGGACCCAGTCCTGCACTGCCCTGTGAATTCCTAATGTGTTTACTTCACCCCAGTCTACGATTCCGCTCATGAGTACTGATCCGACAACACCGCCGAGAAAAATAAAATTGAGCAATCCCACTAATTTCAATGGTTCTTTTTCCCCTTCCTCTACAGGAGCGGAAGTCAATCCCTCTTTCTTATAATGATAAGTGTCGAGGACAAAATAGATTGCAAGCAAGATACCGGCTGTTACAAGCATATGCGGCATTATCTTCATTGTCCAGAAAAAGGAAACCCCATGCAGAAATCCCAAGAATAACGGTGGATCACCGAGCGGAGTCAATGAACCCCCTACGTTTGCAACCAGAAAGATGAAAAAAACCACCATAAATGTCTTGTTTTTCCGATAATCATTCGCCTTTAAAAACGGACGGATCATCAGCATGGCAGCTCCAGTGGTCCCCATCCATGAAGCAAGCACCGTGCCGATAAGTATCATAATTGTATTTACAATCGGTGTCCCACGCAATGTGCCCTTAAGCATGATACCACCGGAAACAGTAAAGAGTGCCCAGAGAAGAATAATAAAAGGAACGTAGTCGGCAAGGATGATATGGAGAATCGCATGTACGGCAGCGCCCTTATAAGCAATCAAAAACGGGATACCAATACACGCCGCCCAGAAAGCTGAAACCTTGCCAAAATGGTGATGCCAGAACTTTGGAGCCAGAAGTGGAAAGAGTGCTATGGAAAGGAGCATGCATGCAAAAGGAATACAGCTCCAGAGCGGAAGCACCTCTCCAAGATTTATATGTCCTCCGTGACTACCAGAAGCCGCATCTACATGCCCATGCAATTCTGATCCGGCAGGAACATCTCCATGTCCGGTTTCTTCAACAGCATGCTCTGCTCCGTGAGTAGAGCCATGTTCTGTGTCATGCGTTGCCGCAACCCCATGATCGGAGGCCATGGCCGGAACCAAAAACACAAAAATACTTAGTAAGAAAATTATAGTAGCTATCCATTTTCCAAGTCTCATCTACCAGTTACCTCCTTAAAATATAAAACCATTGCAAGAACGTTTCCTTTATTAAACCCCGTCAATTTGAGCCCTTTGCAAAACGCCCCCTTTTGCCCAAATAGCGCTAAAGCTTTACTTCGTGCCAGCGTCAGGCTCAAATTTTAAGCCTCAAAATACTCAATATATTCCTGCATTTAAAATTTTCGCCCTCCTTGAACTTGAACATTTTTCAAAGGTCTCAATTTTCAAGGCGTACAAGCCTCTTTGTTAAATACAGAGAAGGCATACAGAGTGATGTTTAATAATTGTACATAATATTATATAATAATATAAATAAGTTCTCGAAAACTGGTTAATAAGTGTCCAATAATCGAACATTTTTACATCCACGCCATTTGTTATTCAGGAACTCTATTGTGAGCAAAGCAACATAAAATCAGGTAGCAATACGTTCTAGATATATAGGCATGAATATTGCTTGTATATTTATGGGGTAGAGTTTAAAATTATTCCTGCCGCGCAAAAAAATAATACAAAAGATATAGCCGAAAAAATGAATGCCGAAAAATGATTGATTGCTCTCTTGCCTTCTTTCACAATCTCACCAAAAGAATTACTTTTTTTCTCCCTATCCGCCCTTCATATTATTACCACAAATATTCTTAATATTTTTACTCAACACTTTATTTAAAATTTACTTATCAAAAAAAATGCCTGACTGTCAAGCCAAATCAGCTTGACAGTTGCACTATTTTTCACTTGACAAATTGGACAGTTTATTGTAGTTATACAAAGTTTAAAAAAATTTCAACACTATACTCAAATAAACAAACCTAAAATAAAGTTTATGAAATTAGCTATTCTAAGTAATTTTTTTACGATACCTTTGCAAAACGCCCCTTGCCTGAAGGTTATTATCCCGATAAATCAATATATGGCGAGTCATGTGTTTATAAAAATAAAAAAAAGGGGTAGTTGCGACAACAGGAGAACATTTTATTGTTCGTTTTAAGTTATAGCTAACTGGAGGTGACAAATTCCATGGGACCCATATTAAATGCGATGGTGGCAATGGGCGGCATCGGTCTGGTACTGAGTATTGTACTGGGAATTGCGTCAAAAGTTTTTTATGTGTATGTTGATCCAAAAGTTGTTGCAGTAGATGAGTGCCTTCCCGGCGCGAACTGTGGAGGATGTGGCTATGCCGGCTGCAGCGATTGTGCTGTTGCTATTGTAGCAGGTGATGCCCCGCCTAGTGCCTGTAAGGCCGGTGGCGATGATGTGGCAGAGGCGATTGCCGCTGTCCTTGGAGTATCCGCTGCCGCGGCTGAAAGGGATATAGCCAATATATTTTGTAGGGGCTCCCATAGCATTGCTGAACGAAAATATAATTACAAAGGCATATCAGACTGCAGGGCGGCTGTTCTGCTTTCAGGAGGAGACAAAAGTTGTAGTTATGGCTGCCTTGGTCTTGGTACCTGTGTTACAAATTGTCCGTTCGGCGCCTTAACAATGGGAAAAGATGGCCTGCCTGTAGTAAACGAAGAACTTTGCACCGGTTGCGGTACGTGTGTAGATATCTGTCCTCGCCATATTCCCAGGTTGATAAAAGAATCACAAAAAGTTGCAACTCTTTGCAGTTCCCATGACGGCGGAAAAATTGTTAAGTCAATATGCAATATTGGCTGTCTGGGATGTGGAAAATGCAAAAAAGCATGCCCTGAACAGGCTATAATAATTGATAAATTCCTGGCAATTGTTGACGGTGAAAAATGCACGGGGTGTGGCGAGTGTTTTGAAAAATGCCCGACCGGAATTATTCAAAGCTTAGTAGCCACTTAACAAATATGGAGAAAAATAACCATGAAGATGCTAATTGCCATAGATGATTCAGAGTATGCAATAAAAGTTGTCAATTATGTGGCTTCCACTGTTAAGTCCACGGTAAATATAACCTTGTTTAGCGTATTGCCGACAATGTCTTCAAATTTGAAAAAAATGGAAAAAGACCTCCAACAGCCGTTATTTTCAGAAAAGGTTCGTGAACTGAGATGGATGGTTGGTGAGGAAAAAAAGAAGGCGGAATCAAGAATAGAGGAATGCCGGACCATTTTAAGGAATGCTGGATTTTCTGACGACACTTTTGAAGTAAAAATGCAAAACAAGAATGTTGGAATTGCCAGGGATATCATAGCAGAGGCAGGAAAAGGGAAATATAACACAGTCGTGGTGGGACGCAGAGGGTTGTCCGCCACTGCTTCCTTTGTATTGGGAAGCGTATCAAATAAGATTGTACAGAATATAAAAGATTGTACTGTCTGGGTCGTTGAATAAAACTACCCACTGGTTACATAACTTTTTTACTTGAAAGCATTCTTACATTATGGTATAAAAGTTTAGTTTTACACCCACTTTTGCAAAAATATAACGCTTTTGAAAGGATGTAGGATAGAATATGATATCTAACAAAGAACTTCAGATAGCTTACGGCCTTGCTATTATTTTGTTGGTTGTGGGTGTTCTAAGTTATGCCGCTTTTCCTGCTAAGACTCCGGAACAACCGGTCAGGTTAATGTTTAAATGTGTCGCGGGAAAGGTTTTTTTTGATCACAAGACACATACCGCTGAATCAGGTTACAGCATCTCATGCAATGACTGTCATCATAATCTCGAAGAGGGTGAGACAAAACCCCAGGCTTGCGGAGAATGTCATGAAGATAAAAGCCAGGACGAAGATATGCCTAGCAGGTCTGATGCATTTCATTCACAATGTATCGATTGTCATAAGGAAGGCGGAGCCGGCCCTGAAAAATGCTCATCATGCCATGTAATGTAATCAGATAGTTTTTATTTGCTAATTGAATAAAAAAACGCTTCCACTTCGCCTGTATTGTTTGACAAACAAGCCTGACTGCCTTTGATAGCATTCATGCGAAGCAAGCGAGTTTAGAGCAAAGAAAGGTTAAACTATGATAAAAAGATCTTTTATCGGTTTGGCAAAACCACGACTTGAATATGGATCTCTTGAAGATATGCCTTCCCTTAAGCAAATCACAACTCCAAAAGAGATTACACTTTTATCAACCTGTCCATTTGACAAAAAAAACTTGCTGTTTAAGAAAAAGGCGACTGTTAAGACCGGCCAGAAGCTTTTACTTTATAAGGAAAGTGATGAATATGTTGTTTCAAGTGTTACAGGACAAGTATCATCAATATCCTCTTATACAGGTGACTTTGGTCAATCTTATACTGCCATCGCAATTGAGGTGGCTGATGATGAAGAAACAGATGATGAGTTCAAATCCGCGGCAGGCGGATCAAAAAATGCTTCTTTTGAAACCATCAAAAATTTTCTTGCATTTGCTCCGGGTAATCCTCCGGTTAAGTTGCTTTCCGACAAAGACAAATCAATAAGTACAATCGTTGTTTGTTGTGCTGACAGCGATCTATTAATAACAACTAACCAGTATATTATTAAATCCAATATTGATGCAATAAAAAATGGAATAAATATCCTGAAAACAGCAACCGGAATTAATGATATTATAATGGTCGCTTCACAAAGCCAGATGCATGAACTCTCCTCAACCGGTGAAAAAGTAAATCAGGTTAATGATACATACCCATCCGCTCTCCCGCATCTTATTATGAAAGATCTCCTTGGCAAGGTGGTGCCGGCCGGAAAAAACCCTGAAGATATCGGGGTATGTTTTATCAGCGCTGAAGCAGTTGCATCTATCGGAAATGCTTTTAACAGTAGCCAAATACCTGTAACAAAAACCCTTACTCTTGTTAACAAAGATGGCGACAAAACACTTGTATCGGCCAGAATCGGAACACCGGCAAGCGATATATTCACGGCTTTTAATATTACTTTGAACGAAAATGACAGGATAATATTCGGCGGCCCCATGACTGGTTCTTCTGTTTATTCAGAGAATCACCCAGTACAGCCCGATACCGATGCCATTATCGTTCAGGATAGAGATGACATACCTTTTATTTCAGATTACCCCTGCACAAACTGTGGTGACTGCATAAGGGTATGCCCGGCAAATATTCAGATTAACCTGCTTGTCAGGTTTCTTGAAGCCGGACAATATGAGGAAGCTGCGGATCAGTACGATCTGTATTCATGCATTGAATGCGGTCTTTGCAGTTATGTTTGTGTATCTGGAATGCCAATATTCCAGTATATAAGGGCTGCAAAATATGAGCTTGACAGGGCAAATACAGCGGAGGCAACTTAATGGGTGAAAATAATAAATTCATAGTTTCACATGCCCCATTCTGGCACGATGGGAGTAAAATATCTACACGAAATTATAATATGGCGCTTGCGGCTCTACCGGCAATATTGTTTGGCGTTATTTCTTATGGGATTGCAGCTCTAGGCGTTATTTCACTTTCCATCTCCTCGGCAATTATTTGGGAATTTATTTATTGTCGTGTAACAAAACGTCCAATGACTATTGGAGACGGTAATGCTGCCATTATCGGTATGTTATTAGGCATGCTTTTACCTGCAACAGCGCCATGGTGGTTTGTAATAATAGGAACATTTGTTGCTATTCTTATCGGAAAACAGGTTTTTGGAGGAATCGGAGCTAATCCATTTAATCCTGTAGTTGTTGCTATTGCTGTCCTGATGTTATCATGGAAAGATGTTTTTGACTTTAACGAAACTCTTTTAAATTATGATTTCGATTTTAGCATGGTCTATCCTCTTGCCGCCCTGAAACATTTTGGCGTATCGGCCGTTGATTCATTCAGCATGGGTGATCTTTTAATGGGCAAACAGTCAGGTGCAATAGGCTCAACTTTTGGACTTGGCCTGATTGTCGGCGGAATCTACCTCATTATAAGAGGAATTATCAGGTGGGAAATATCAATTTCCTTTATAGCCGGCATCATTATAACCGCTCTGATATTTAATCTGACCGATCCAGTTCGTTATGCAGGCCCAACTATCCATCTTTTTGCGGGCTATACTTTGATTGGCGCCTTTTTCCTTGCAACAGAAGATTCATCTTCACCTGTTAACTTTATTCCAATGCTTATTTATGGAGCAGGCGCTGGATTTTTGACCGTGCTTATAAGAAATATCGGCGTCTATGTTGATGGCGCAATCTTTGCGATTCTGATCTTTAATCTTTTGAACCCTCTTATAGATAAAATCAGACCAAAAGCTATTGGAAAGGTTGTAAAAAATGCGTGAAATAATTAAAATGATCGTGGTTCTGACTGTATTAAGTTGTTTCTCAGGCGGTCTGCTTGCGGCAATCCGCGGTGGAACTAAAGATAAAATTGAAAACCAGCAGTTAGAGTTTGTTAAAGGGCCCGCAATAAGGAATATTCTTGATGGATGTTCCAATGATCCTATTGCTGACCGCTTTAAAATTAAGGATGGAGACACTGAAAAAAGCTTCTTTGTGGGTGTTTTTGATGGAAAGGCTAATACTGTAGCTTTTGAAAGCGATGGAAAGGGATTTGGTGGTGATATTGGTCTTATGGTTGGTGTAAACATAAATGATGACAAGATTATCAATATAGGTGTTACTACCCACAGTGAAACACCGGGCGTTGGTTCCAAAGCAAAATCAGAGCCTAAATTATCCAATCAATTCAAAGGATTGGGTTTGATTAAATCCTTTAAGGTCAAACCGGATGGCGGGCAAATCGACGCCATATCCGGAGCCACGGTTACCTCACGTGGAGTTTGTGCTGGCATAACAGAAGCTGGTAATGTTTATAAACGCTTAAAACCTCAGGTTGTTGAAAAAATAAAGGAATTTAAGTAGGGAGTAAAAGATGGCTAAGACTATCACTCAGGAATTCGTCAAAGGTTTGTGGGATGAGATACCACCATTCAGGCTAGTACTTGGCCTTTGTCCCATACTTGCTGTTACTAAATCGGTTGAAAATGGACTTGGAATGGGAGTGGCTGTAATCTTTGTTCTGGTATGTTCCAATGTTTTGGTTTCATTATTACGTAAAATAATACCTTCACAAGTAAGAATAGCCTGTTTTATCATTATCATAGCAACATTTGTTATTGTTGTAGAACTACTTATGCAGGCTTATACATATCCGCTTTTTTTAAAGCTGGGGATATTCATACCTCTTATTGTCGTTAACTGTGTTTTGCTTGGACGCGCTGAGGCGTTTGCGTACAAAAATGGTATTATCGCCTCAATAGCAGATGGTTTTGGGATAGGTATAGGGTTCACAATTTCCCTGGTTGCACTAGGCGCTTTACGGGAGGTATTCGGCAGCGGTACATTTTTGGGAATGTCTGTATTTGGTCCATCTTTTCAGCCTTTCACATTCATGGTTGAAGCACCTGGCGCTTTTGTGTGCCTTGGGCTTATGCTAAGTCTTATGAATCTTGCAGGAAATAAATAGGAGAAAATCTAATGGGTGATTATATACTTCTTGCGGTAAGTTGCATCCTTGTTAACAACATTCTTCTAATTCAGTATCTGGGAAATTGTCCTTTTCTTGGAACATCAAAGAAAATGGAGACCGCTGTCGGCATGGGAATGGCTGTTGTTTTTGTCCTGGTTCTGGCGGGAGTAATTACATGGCTTATCGAAGCATATATTTTAAAAGCTTTTGGCCTTGAATACCTTAGAACTATTGCTTTTATTCTTGTAATAGCCTCTCTTGTTCAGTTTGTTGAAATGTTCTTAAAAAAGAGCATTCCAGCGCTGTATAAAGGTCTTGGTATTTTTTTGCCGCTTATTACGACAAACTGCGCTGTAATGGGCGTTTGTTTAATAAATATTAATGAAGAATATACCTTTATGCAAACTGTTGTTTCATCATTCAGTTATGCGGCTGGTTTTGGACTTGCGCTCATTCTTTTTGCAGGTGTACGTGAACGCATCCTTCTGGCAAGAGTTCCAAAACCGCTTCAGGACACTTCAATTGGACTTGTAACCGCCGGAATGCTTTCCCTTGCTTTTTTTGCATTCAAAGGAATGGTTTAAAAAGGGGGACTGCAATTTATTTAATGTACAAAGTCCCCTTGTACACATATCTGGATATAGAACTTCTCTTAAATTTCTCTCTCGCCGCACTAAAGTTTCAAAACTCGGTAGTCCCTACTTTGTAGGGACTACCCAAAATTCAACATGGAATAAATCCGGAAGCAACTTTAATTTATTTATCACAAAAGCATATAAATACGAAGACACAAAACTTTTTTTCTGTTTCGTTCTGTCTTTCGTAACTGTTTTTAAAAAAGGATAATATTTTGGCAACCTCAGAAGGCATTGTAACAAAGATTTATTCTTCTACAGCATGGGTTAAATGCACTAAATCCGCAACGTGTGAGTCGTGCTCGGCAAAAGGTTTCTGCGATACTGCTGCTGGTGGGTCTAATGATGATGTGGAGGTGGAAGCAATAAATGCTGTGGAAGCAAAAGTCGATGACAGGGTTACTATCAGCTTTGAAACATCCTCATTATTAAAAGTATCTTTTCTCGTTTATATGATTCCGGTTTTATTTTTAATCCTGGGAGTGGTTATCGGAGACAAAATTGCGGCTATATTAAATTATGATCAGTCTATATTTTCGGTACTTGCTGGTTTTTTATTTTTATTTGCCGCTTTTTTCTTTGTTAAAACAAAAGGAAAAGAGCTATCTAAAAAAGAAGCATATCAACCCAAAATTATTAGAATCCTAAAATAATAATAAGTTTGCACTTCTTCTTTGAAAAAACTGTATTGTTCCTCTAAAAACTTCTTATGTTCGAAATTCCTTACACACTAAAACTGTTCGGATAAAGGCAAAGCATATAACCCTGGTTATGGAATAATCGGTATTCCTCCTATCACATAATTAAAAAGATCAATTGCCAGTTTGGGGAACAAACCCAGCGTTATTGAAACGCCTGCTATCATAAGAAGGGGAATACTCATTGTTAAAGGTGGATCCTTGATTTTATCGTTCGCCAGATCTGGATTTAATGGCCCGAAAAATATTATCTTAACAGACCGGAACGTATATGCGACCGTCAGTATAATTGCACCGGCTGCTAAAATAGCCACCATAAGTCCGGTAGGCATGGTCTGAACTCCTGTTTTAAATATGCCTGTGAACATAATCCATTCCGCAGGGAAGCTGCTCATTGGCGGAAAGCCGGAAAGCATCAATGCTCCCATGATCCATAACGCTGTTGTAATGGGCATCTTCTGGGCAAGTCCGCCCATCTGACGCATATCCCTTGTACCTGTCGTATAAACCAGTATTCCTGCCGTTGAAAAGAGTAATGTTTTCCCCATAATGTGTCCCAGGAAAAAAAACATCCCTCCTTCGATGCTTGCAATAGTAAGAGCTGATATGCCAAGAAGTGAATATGCAAGCTGGCTTATTGTTGAACAGGCGGCAAAGCGTTTTACATCTGTTTGCGCCATGGTCAGAAGGGAACCATAGACCATTGTGATTAACGCCATTATCATTAAAGGTATGGAAAATGCTTTAAAATCAGCAGGTAGAGGGAAGACTATTACTCGTACCAAAACATAGGCCGCAACATTTGCATAAACAGCAAGAAGACCAGCTATGCACGTGGGATGCTCTGCATGGACCCATGGCATCCAGACATGAAAAGGGAAAGCCGCCATTTTTATCAGTATTGCAATAAGAAGCACAAATATAATCCAGAAAGTCATCGGATTCCCTGCAAGAGCACTCATATCCGAGATATTAAAACTTCCGATCTGACTATAAGCCATCAAAAATCCGGCAATAAAAAATGCCGCTCCGATAACTGCCCACATCAAACAGATCATAGCCACTCTTACTCTGTCAACATACCCAAAGGTGGCCATAATAAAATATAGAGGAATGGGTAGCACTTCCAGAAAAAAATACATCGCTATCAAGTTCTTTACAAGGCATACGCCCATAAAACCCATAGGAAAACCAAGGAACATGGAATAAAATCGTGTGTAGTGGTTTAAATATGTGCGCTCATCCACATCACCGTATATAGCCTCTATTCTGTGATCTACATAATGTATTGCATAAAATGCAAGAGCAGTGCAAAGGCCGTTAATTATCAACGCGACCGGCAGGCTCAACCCGTCGCCGAGAAGCCCAAAGGTGATTGCCGAATCAATAAAGGGATATTCTTCAACAATTACTTCACCATGATAGACTCTTATACATGCCGTAGCTAAAAGCGCTGTTGAATATAAAAGGCTAAAACCCGCTATCCATCCGGCCTTTCTTCCTATCAGGTGCCTGGTCAAGAGTATAAATAAAGAAGCAATTGGCGGAACAATTATTATTTGCAAAAGAATATGAGACATCTTTTTATCCCCGTAATGTCATAAGAAATTATTTTAATACCACAAACAGCAGGCAAACAAAGATGATAATAACATAGGATATGTTATACAAAAGATCATCCGACTCTGTCCTCAGTTTAAACATCACTGCAGGGCATCTTTGAGTAAAAAAAGCCGGAATTTTCCTGTGGACGATATTGTCAAATCCATCTTCAACAGTATAAGCCACAAAGTCCGACAGTTTAAAAACTCCGTCCATAAAAACTTTTAAATAAAAAGCATCAATAAACCATCTATTCCAGAAAAATTTATGAAAGACCTGGAGGCTTGACGATCCAGCAACAATAGCCTTGGGGTCCCATTTTCTGGAAATATACATCATATAGGCTGGAATGGCACCTAAGAGTATAGACCCTATGGACAGCACTAAGACAAGTGTATGATAATTAAACGGATGTTCTCCTCCATGTACAAGCGGTAAAGCAAGGGTTCCTACCAGGTTGGTCTTAAATCCTTCTTTTAAGAGATGCTCTACATGCGGCCCAACCAGGCCAAGGAATATAATAATTACAGCCAGAACACCGCATGCGCCCCACATGGTTGGAGAGGCCTCATGAAGATGTCCGCCTTCCTGCTTTATATGTTTTATCTGTTCGCTCTCCTGCCCATAAAAAACCATACCGACCATGCGTGTTGTGTAAAATGCCGTTAAAACAACGGTAATGACGGCTATAATAAATATAGACATTTGATGGGCTTCCAGAGCGGAAAGCAAGATGGCATCCTTACTGTAGAAACCCGGCAGAGGCGGAATTCCCATCAAACATAAAGCAGCTATCAGCATAAAAAACCAGGTTAGCGGCATATACTTTCTCATTGAACCCATATCGTTCATGTAAATTGAATGAGCAGTATGTATTACAGAGCCGGCGCACAGGAAGAGACATGCCTTGAACACAGCATGACTTACAAGGTGAAATATTCCGGATGTGGTTCCGCCTAATAATACGGCCCCGCTCAAGCCAGCCATGCCCAGCCCCACCCACATATAGCCGATCTGGCTTACAGTAGAAAAGGCAAGGGCCTTTTTAAGCTCTAAGGCGACCATGCCCTGAGTTGCCGCAACAAATGCCGTAATAACGCCCACCCATGCTACAATCGTAAAAAATAAAGAAGCCTCACTGATGCCGGCCACCCAGTAGCCGTAATAAAACATTGGAATAAACCTGGCAACAAGATAAACCCCGCTCTTAACCATAGTCGCTGCATGAATCAAAGCTGAAACCGGACCAGGGCCTGCCATGGCTTCCGGAAGCCATTCATGAAAGGGAAACTGAGCCGATTTACCAATAGGGCCTGCAAGGAGAAGCACGGTAGTTAATACGATTATACCGGGGGTCTTGGCCATTTCAGGCATCCAGATAGACGCTGTAGTGTAAAGCTCCATGATATTCAAGGTCTTGGCATAGTAAAATATAATTAGTATGCCGCCTAACATGATAAGATCTCCCACACCTGTTACAACTAATGCTTTTGATCCGCAGTGGCTTGGAGTAACGAACTTGGTTGGAGAGGGACCACCTATCCAGTATTTTTTCTCATCCCTGTAATAATAACCGATCAAACCATAACTGCACAATCCAACCAGTTTCCATCCAACAAAAAGAAACAGCAAATTATTCGTAAGCACCAGCAGAAGCATACTTCCGATAAATAGGTTTACCAACATTAAAAATCTGGTTATTCCCGGGTCTCCCTTCATATATCCAAGGCAGTACACGACAATAATAAAGCTTATGACAGCAACTACAGTTGCCAGGATAATGCTGAGAGGATCTACCAATACCCCGAATTCCACTACAAAAGGTATCTCAATCCACTTCACAGAACTTTCGAGAGGCAATGTTTCCGGATGAAACAGGTGCGTCAAGAGCTTCAGGCTGCCCATTGCAGATAAAAAGGGAAAAAGTACGGCCGCGGCATTTCTTAGCTTAGGATGTACTCTGGCCATCAAAAAGACTGAAATTACCCCCACAAAGGGGAAAATTACACATAACCATGCTATTTTCAACGTATCCACGTAAAGACCTCCTACTTAGAAATCTACAGGTATTACAAATTGAATTACCGTTGATATAATCTTTGAGCTGAAAATACCGGACAACAGTATCCCTGCAGCCATAACCTGTATGGGGATCAGCATACTTAAAGGAACTTCATCCATGTAAACTGGATCGTAAGGCTTATCACGGCCATAATCAGGCATCGGTGTTTCAAATGTCGCAATCTGTATTACTCTAAAGAAATATATTACATTGAGAATGCTGCTAAATAACAGAACAACTACAAAAACCCATTTTTCAGCAGTAATTGCACCCATAATTAGATATATCTTGCTGAAAAAACCGCATGTAGGCGGAATCCCGACCATGGAAAATGCGCCAATCAGAAAGGCTGACATAGTAAACGGCATTTTTCTATATAAATCCTTAAATTCATTAATGTTGCAAGCGCCCATTTTATAGACGATAGCTCCTGCGACCAGAAACACACAGCCTTTTGTAAAAGCCTCATTTAGAATATGGAGCACGGCACCGGTAAGACCGGATTTGTTTGCCAGCCCTATTCCCAAAGCAATGTATCCAATCTGCGCCACAACTGAGTAACACAGCATCTTTTTAAGATCAGTTTGAGCGATGGCATATATTGAACCAAGGATTATGGCAACCGCCGCCAGCCATGTGAGTATGGTTGTCACAGGAGTTAACTCTATGAAGAAAACAGGCTTAAAGACAGTAAACATTACCCGTATCATCATGTATGCCGCCACCTTTGTCATTAAGGGCGCGACCAGGCCGCTGACCGCAGAAGGAGCATCGGCATACGCATTGGGTGCCCATGCATGCAAAGGATAAAGCGCCATCTTCAAGCCTATGCCCACGATCATAAAGATGCCGGCCGTCAGTACAACTTTGGAATCATAGAGAGATGGCAACAGTTCTGACACATTTGCCATATTCAGCGACCCTGTTACTATATATAAGTAACCAACGCCAAGAAGATAAAACGAGGCTCCGACTGTACCCATCATGATGTATCGATACGTCGCTAAAGGAGCTCCATCCCTGCCTATGGCCATGAGGGCATAACATGAAAGAGAAGCGATTTCTAAAAATACAAACACATTGAAAAGATCTCCTGTTACAACTATTCCGAGAAGGCCTGTAACAAGGAGCAGGAAAAGCGTATAGAATGGAACAACTTTTTCGGGCATTTCCTTTTCAACGCTCTTTTTGGAATATATGGAAACTATTAGACTAATAGCCGTTATTATCACCAGGACAAATCCATTGAGATAATCTAGTGCATACTCGATGCCCCACGGAGGAGCCCATCCTCCGAGATAATATGAAAATGGCCCGCTCTCTATTACTCTATTTAAAATGCCAAGAGCTGATATAAGTGGAACAACGAGAACGGCAACAACCAATGGGTAGCACAGTCCTTTTTTCCACCATCCAATAACCGGCACAAAAAGAGCGGATATTAAAGGAATAACTATTAAAAGAGCAGGAAAATGTGTTGCCATATCTAAACTCCCGTGTCTTTTCTTATTTTCATAATTTCGTCAAGCTCCAAGGTCTTATATCTTCTGAAAATCAGAATAAGCACCGCAAGGGCAACGCCTGTTGTGGCAATGGAAACCACTATCGCCGTAAGCATCAGTACATGAGGAAGAGGATTAATATAACTGGCGACATCGATAATAGCGCGTCCATGACCGTGGGCCGCATGGGCATCCCCCATAAATATCGGAACCGTAGCTCCTCCCGTCTTTACGCCGATGGAAACGTAAAAGAGAATCACAGCAGACTGAAATATATTCATGCCGATCAGCTTCTTAACCAGATTTTTCTTGCCCACCATTGCATAAAGCCCTATCAGCAGCAAAATGACATAAACCCAGAAGTTATATTTACTGATAATGTATTCAAGCATATCAGTCTCCTTCTCCCTTTCGCTTTTTTCTTAACATCAGAATACAGCCCATCCCGGCAGTAAAAATAACAGTAGTTTCACCCATGGTATCGTATCCCCTGTAATCGGCCAGAACGGCAGTAACTATATTTGGCGTCGCTGTTTTTTCCAGGGATTCCTGGATATACTTCGGTGAAACATGGCTGTTGGCGGGAGAATTTGGATCGCCCCAATCAGGCATATCCTCGATACCGTATATAAGCAATCCCCCTGTTAAAACTATTATGAGTATCGCGATAACTTTCAATCCTTTGACCTCCTTTTTGTTTTACTGACAGCCGCAATAAACAATACTGTTCCAACTCCGGCGCCCACGGAAGCCTCGGTAAAGGCGACATCCACGGCCCCCATCTCGGTCCAGAGGATACACATAAAGAAGCTGTAAGCACCAAGTATAATAACGGCAGCCAAAAGATCCTTGACGGTGATAGCTGCAACCGCGCAGATAATAACAAAAACACATAAAATAAGATCAAGTTGCCAGATCATTTGTTTCCCCCCCTGGTCCATGGTTTAACACCACACCGAAAAGCGGCCCTGGAAATGGCATGTGTCGCCGTAGGATTAGCTAAAAATATAAAAACAGCAACAACGACCAGCTTAATACTGTCTAAAATAGCTCCGTGATGAAAGCCATGATATAATGCAAGACCAATAAGACATATGAGCACTGCAAGGGTATCTCCTTTTCCAGTAGCATGCATCCTGGAATAAAAGTCCGGAAAACGTAACAGGCCGATGGTACCAGTAGTGAAAAGGAAACATCCTGTTAGAATAAAGACAATGGATATTATTTTAACAATTTCCATCAAATTTCACCTCTCCCTTCAAAATACTTTGCTGCCGCCAGTGTCCCGATAAAGTTCAGAATAGCGTAAACCATAACGATATCCAAAAACATCTCTATCCTGCCGTAGATAAACCCCATAAGTGCCAGGACCACCAAAGTTTTTGTTCCGATTGCTCCAACTCCGACAATCCGGTCTATAATAGTCGGCCCGAACACTACCCGATAGAGACAAAGTAAAACAAGCAAACAAAGGAAAATACTCGCGCCTAAATAAAAATTTTCCATCTCAATACTCCCAAGTTAGCTGTTAAGCTGATGAGCTTAACATTTTATTGCTTTAATTAACTGTTAAGTTGTATTTATTAAGCTTTGAATACAATGTGCTACGGCTCACATTGAGCTGTTTTGCAACTTTTAATTTGTTCCAGTTGTTCTCCTGCAAAATTTTCATAAGGAATCTTTTCTCATTTTCCTCAAAAGAGGTTATTCCTTCATTTTTTTCTGATAGCACTTCATGTAAGATGCGGGAAGGCAGTAACTCACGCTTAACTTCTTCACCTTCCGTCAGAAGGAAGGCATGTTGTATTGAGTTTTCCAACTCCTTGACATTACCCGGCCAGGAATAGTCCATTAACATCTGCATAGCATTAGATGTAACACCTCTAACATTTTTTCCTATTTCTACATTCAGTATCTCTAAGAAGTATTCTACTAAAAGGGGGATATCATCTTTCCTCTGCCTTAAAGAAGGCAGGTGTATATTAATTACATTCAGCATATAAGACAATTCTTCATTAAAGGTTCCGCTTTCGACCTCTTTACCAAGATCATTATTAACAGCGGCAATGATCCTGACATCTGTCTCAATACCTTTTTTCCCTCCAAGCCTTTTTATAGACCCGTCCTGTAAAAAATTCTGAAGTTTGATCTGTGTCAACGGAGATATCATTTCAATATTACTTAAAAACACTGTCCCGCCATTATTTAGTTCCAGGCATCCTTTCTTCTGAGATACAGCCCCTTCAAATGCGCCTGTTTCATGACCAAAAAGACCGCTTTCTATAATAAACTGCGGATAAGCCGAGCAGTTATAAACATCAAAGGGATGATTTTTTCTATCGCTGTTTAAATGAATAGAACGAGCCACCAATGCTTTTTCCGTTCCTTCTTCGCCGCGAATCAAAACCGTGGCATCGGTAGGGGCAAGATTCAATATCATATTATAGACCTGCTTCATTTTTGCAGATCGTTTGTTGATGTCCTGTATTCTCAAGTTTAATCCCTTAATGTTAATCAAATTACTCCTGCTCTTTTTTTGAAGGAAGCCCCCCTGTGGCTATATCCAAAAAGATTGAGAGCATAACGGCCATAACAGCAATGCCGACACCGACCTCAACACCAAGAATACCAAGCGATCTTGCCTGCGCTATCCCAACATGCAGAATCTGGTCCAGCGCTTTATAATCCAGAAAGTTTTCGCCAAGTATTACACATAACAACCCAATTCCTGCATATATAAAGACTCCTGTGCTACACAGAATGGTATTCAATTTCTCGCTCATCTTCCTTAAAGTATTGTTCAATCCATAGGTAATGACCAATAAAATAAGGCTTGCCCCAAGAATCACTCCACCTTGAAATCCTCCTCCAGGGCTGTAATGTCCATGAGCGATAACATACAGAGCATAAATCTGCATAAAGGGTATCAGCAACCTGGAAAGTGTCTTTACAATAACGTCATCCGATTGTTTGGTCATCATATCGTTCACCCCGATTATTCGTCCATCTCTAAAACTTTTGAACTCAAAGCTCAAAGTAGGAATAAAACCAATAAGCTCTTCTTCTCTTGCTTTAATCTTTCAGCTTTCAGCTTTAATTGTTTACTTCAGCGCTACAAAAACAGGCGCCATATCGAGAGTATCCTGTACATATACATGGTCGGCTTCCATGAATACATGAGCGATCCTGTCCTCCATCTCGCCGGTCATAAGGTCTTCAGCGACCTTTTTACTCACAGCATGCACATAAAATACCCCATCTCTGATATCCACGGTAATGGTTCCAGGCGTGAGGGTGATCGAATTGGCAAGTGTGACCAGAGAAATGTCGCTTTCCAGTTTTGTCTTAAATTCTATTATCTTTGGATCTATTAAATTTTTTGGCCCCAGAGCCAATCGAACAACATGCATGTTGGACAAAATGATCTGGTAGAGAAGCCATGGAATATAAGTAATAAATCTTTTTACTATTACACGCATATCGCCTGCTCTTGGATTGGCAAAAAGGAGACCATGCGATACGTGTGACACCAGGCCGCAACAAAGAACTCCGATACTGATATGAAATAAATCATAGTGACCTGATAATAGCAGCCAGGAACCAAACAAAATAATGAATGTTGCTGCAAATCTTGTAATTTCGGTCTTTGTTTGCCTGGCGCCTTTAAATATTGCCTCTACTCTTTTTCGATGTGCGGCCTGGCTTTCAGATGTGAGCCTGGCAGCAGTATCCAATACCTGCTTGCTCCTCTCTCTTGCATTCTCTAATATCTCAAAGGACCTGTCCGTGGCCTGGACTAATATGGTTACTTCCATTCCGTTCCTCTTCTTTCTATAGACTTTCAGATAATTAATTTCACTGTGTTATCAGTCGTCGACGTATAACTAATACGCCTTCCTCCTTCTAGCCTTGTGAAATTAACTATCTGAAAGTCTATAAATGTGGTCTTATCTTCCTGCGTTCACACAAAAAATACGTTTTCCGAATTCATGACTAAGCCTTGCGAAAACGTTTTATCTAAAAGGAACTAACAATGCAGGGATAGGGGTTCTCTCTACTACGCTGCATGAAGGTTTTCCTGTAAAAATATCTTTAAAGCTTTGCCCCGGCGTTGTCCCCATGACTATTGATGTAGAATTATAATCTTGCGCTGCAAGAATTATTTCATCAACAGTTTTGCCAGCATATACATGATATTCTGCGTCAATTCCCTCTTTTAAGCATTTATTGCGCGTTTCTCTTAATTTTTCCATAAGCTGTCTCAACTCACGCACAGTCAATTTCTTGTGTATTACATTTACAATATCAAGCTCGTTGATTAATTGCTTAAAACCGAGTATAATCTGAAGCGCTTTTTCAGATGCCTGAGACCAATCAGTCGCAAACAAAACACGCTCAAATGCCCCCTTTGAAGTAAACTTCAAGCCTGTTTCATCTTTGTCAACTATCAGAACAGGTACGCTTGCCTCCTTGATAAGCTTTTTAACAATAGAATCACCAAACAAAATTCTTCTTTTCTTTTTATCAAAATGAACCACGGCAAATGATATCTGATTTTCATGGATTGTGTTCAAAACACCATCGGACAAATCTCCGGAGCCAATTTTTATAGTAGCTTTCAAGCCATAGCCGTTTATTTTTTCTTTCCATTGCTCAAACACCTCAGGCGTTACATCCTTTGGTTGACCTTTTATTACACAAAGGAAAATTATTTCCTTGAAGCCAATATCTCTAAAACCTGACAATCCTTCCAGCACTCTGGAACTTGGACGTCTATGTTCTGTAGCATATAATATTTTTCCGCCCATTATCACCCCTTTTAATAGAGATCAATTTTGAAACTTAAAATTATTATTTTTTTAAAGCAACATTCGTGCCTTTATGATAAAAATGCATGCCTGATCCTGCTTTTCAGGTGTTGCCAAAATTTGAAGCTGCAAGCATAAATAATATTATCAACACAAAGTGACCAGTTTTTGGACACATAATTGTAATTTTTCGTAAACATATTTATATCTTTAAATAATATTATGCATGATTTTTGTACATATTTTGCCTAAAGGGTGTACAATAATTTTCTCCCATCTCTTTTGAGCTTTAATACATTCAAAAAAAGTCCTTTTTACAAGTGGTTGCGGATTTAGGAATTACAAATTATTAACAACTTGATAAAATTGGAAAAAATCGCAATTTTTTATACTTTTTTACGAGATCATCAGCTTTAAAAAAACTCAAGCGTGGACGTCTTCTTAATGCTCTTAATTGTGCTTATTAAATACTTGACAATTTAACTATTATCTGTTTAATTAATATTAATAAAATTTGCTCATAAATATTATAAATATTGTTGTGCTCAGTTAACCGAAAACTGTGGTTAAGGAGGATATTCTATGAATATTAAAAAGATGCTGTTTGTGACCAACTTTGATAAATTGTGGCTTGACGCTCTGAATTCACTGATGGATCTCAGAAAGTCAGGCCTTGATCATGTAATTTTTCTCCATGTAATAGAAAAAGATAAAATAGCAATGCATCGGGGAAAGGGCTATCTCAAAGAGGAAGAGGTCGGTCTCAAACAAAAGGCGGATGTGCGTTTTATAGATTGGGCGGAAAGCATTTTTGAAAAAGGTATGGAATGCGGCGCCTATGTTGTAGTTGGTAATTATATTCCCAAGATTCTCTCAACTGTTGAAGCGGAAAAAGCGAATCTCATAGTTATAGAAGCCCATGAGAGGACAAAAGTAGAAAAACTGTACGTGGATTCAGCGGTACTTGAACTCCTCCGAAGAACCAAGATTCCTGTTTTAGTGCATAAATATATGCTGCCATCAGGAAAGACCAACGCAAAGCCTTTTGAGGTACCTCTCTTTGCAACAGACTGGTCTTCTCCATGTGAAAGAGCTTTGGAGCAGATTATCGACATTAAAAACAGTGTTAAAAAAGTAGTGGTAGTTCATGTTGTCAGTGAGGAGACTATGAAGGGAAAATCTAAAGATGACCTTCAAGTCCTTCAAAAAGAGAATAAGAAAAGGCTGGAAGATGTCCGCATTACTTTTGAGGACGAAGGAATAGAAACTGAGACTCATCTGGGTATTGGAGAAGTCGTTCCGCAAATTGAAAACGCCGCGCGTGAACATGGCGCCACAATGGTTATTACAGGCTCAACAGGGAAAGGAGCATGGCGAGAGCGATGGCTGGGAAGTATTTCTCAGCAATTGGCAGAATTATCGGAACTTCCCACGTTGTTAATACCTTGAGAAAATCGGTTACTTGATTAAAAAAGGCGGATAAACAATTATCCGCCTTTTTCATTTCAGGACAAAAATTTCTTTATCATTGCCCCCAATTCTTCGGGCTCCACCGGTTTTTCAAGATAGGCTTCCGGTTCCGGCACAGGTTGATCTCCAAACTCGTCAAGGGCCTTCTGAGAGCGAAGAAAGGTTCTTTTGGCTATTCCGGAATGTACAATTACCGGAATATCACTAAATTGAGAATCTGTTTTTAATGTACGATACATCTTGATACCGCTTTCCTTAGGCATCAAGATATCTAGTATAATTAAAGCCGGTTTTTCCTCTTTGACCTTACCGATACCCTCTTCGCCGTCTTTTGCAAGCTCCGGCTTATAGCCAATATCTTCCACAACACTTGAAACAAATGTTCTCACATCAACATCATCATCAACAATCAGCACCTTTTTCGCCATAATGTATTCCTCCTTTAGTATAATTTTGCAAAAATCATTTTTGCCCTAAACCTTCTTTCCAGGAAGCCGGATGGTAAATATTGTTCCCTTGCCTGGTTGGGATGCTACATCCATGGTTCCGCCGTGCTCTTTTATAATCTTTTGTGTAACCAGTAACCCGAGACCAGTGCCTCGTGTTCCTTTTGTACTAAAAAATTCGGCAAAAATCTTGCTTTGAGTTTCCTCATCCATACCACAACCATTGTCAACAACCTCGAAAGCTACGCCGCTTTCGTTCTTACGTCGCGTCATTACTTTTACATGCCAATGCTTTTGCGTATCAAGATCAAAAACACAGGCATCTATTGCATTTGAAACCAGATTAAGAAGACAACTGTGCATTCCTTTTGGGTCAAGATATATCTCACCCATCTCCCTGTCAATGTCCCTGATCAGGTCGATATCATATTCCTTTGCCTTTGATTCCATAAGATCGCAGACTTCATCGGCTATAATATTCGGATTATATTTTTCATATTCAGGTTCTCGTTCTTTAGAATAACTGAGAAGATCCAGAACAAGTTCGGAAACTTTATGTATATTTCTTTCCACCATCTCCCAGCCGGTCTTCAATTTTTTTTGCTGACGTTCCCTTTCAGCGCTTATATCCACAATTTGCTTCAGAAATCGTGCTTGAAGAGGCAAAGCAGACACATTGCTGTAGTCTATTTTATTTTCTGCTGCCCCGTCAGCCGCTCCCTTTTTAAGTGCGGTATTTACAATGTAAAGACCGCCTTTCAAGCCATTTAAGATGTTTTTGACACCATGAGCTAGACCGGCTACGGTCTGCCCTATAGCTGCCAGTCTTTCAGATTTAATCAGTTCTTTTTCCAAGTGTTTAATTTTTCTAAGATCCTGGAAAAAGCCGACACTTCCTATTGGCTTGTCGCCTTCATACAGCATTGCGCACGAAAATCTTAC
>QMMZ01000004.1 GCA_003647525.1 Deltaproteobacteria bacterium
GTTCAGACAGTCAAGAGCCCCTTTGATATTGGTACCTAAATTATCCGGCACATAGGTAAAGATATCTCTGATCAGCGTCCACACATGGGAAGCGCCTTTTTTGGGTGGTATAATTTTTTCCACTTTTGAGCTAAATAAAATGGCGCCCACTTTATCGTTAGTTCGGATCGCCAGAAAGGCCAGCATACCAGCTACTTCGGCCAACAGTTCACGCTTGAATTTCTGTTTTGTCCCAAATAACTGCGAACCGGACAAATCCAACAGGAGTATGACGGTTAACTCCCGCTCTTCATGAAATACTTTGATATATGGATGACCAAGCCTGGCGGAGACGTTCCAGTCGATGGTTCGTATATCATCCCCAGGCTGGTATTCCCTGACTTCGGTAAACTCAAGCCCTTGTCCCTTGAAGGCGCTTTCATATTGACCCGCAAAAAGATCGCTTGCCAGGTGTCTGGTTTTAAAGTGAAATCCTTGAATTTTCTTTAACTGTTCTTCGGATAGCATGCTAAGGGACCTCAACTCGCTCCAGCAAGACATTGATGATATCATCCGTTGTTTTGCCTTCTGCTTCTGCTTCGTAGCTTAAAAGTATACGGTGCCTGAAGACCTCCGGGGTCATGGATTTGATGTCCTGAGGTGTAACATACCCACGGCCATTCAAAAATGCATGTGCCCTGGATGCAGCTTCAAGCCAGATCGACGCCCGTGGTGAGACCCCATAACTGATCATAAACCCGATATCCAGCTTGAATTCGTCCGGGTTTCTGGTCGCCCGGGTCAATCGCACAATATAGTCCACTAACCGTTCTTCTATATGAATGCACTGCAACACTTCCTGCGCTGATTGAAGGGCCGAGATATCAACAACGGCAGAAATATTTTGGGAACTTCCTGCACGGGTTCGCTTTACGATTTCCTTTTCTTCCTCTGCCGAGGGATAGTCCACTTTAATTTTCATCATAAAACGGTCGACCTGAGCCTCGGGCAATGGATAGGTACCTTCCTGCTCGATGGGGTTCTGGGTAGCGAGCACAAGGAAAGGATCGTCAAGCTTAAATGTGGTATCCCGAATAGTGACCTGTCGTTCCTGCATGGCTTCCAGCAGAGCGCTCTGCACTTTTGCCGGCGCACGATTGATCTCATCCGCCAAGACAATATTATGAAATATTGGTCCTTTGTTCACTTCAAAAGAGCCATTGTCAGGCCTGTAAATCTGTGTACCAATGATATCCGCCGGCAGTAGATCCGGTGTAAACTGTATCCTTTTGAAGGATGTATCAATGGTCGCTGCCAATGCTTTTACCGCAGTTGTTTTGGCAAGACCCGGCAGGCCTTCCAATAACAGGTGCCCCCCGCAGAGCAGACCGATCAGCATTCTATTCAGCAATCCCGTTTGCCCCGCAATTATTTTCTCAATTTCAGCCGTAATTTGCCGGATCGTCAAACTCTCTTTTTCAACCCTGTGAGTAATTTCCCTGATGTCCATATGAACAATTTCTCCTGTATATCTTTTATTGCTTTTTTCATCTTTGGCGTCAAAGGAAAGAAGATTTTCCATGGCCTTGGTCGTAAGTTCGGTTCTTGCGATTGCCTTGCGTATTATAATGTTTCTTTCTTTTTTGGGAATTTTATGAAGCAAAGCAGCATACTCCAAGCAGACCGACAATCTCGCCCTTCTCAATTTCGAAAGAGATGTCATCGACGGCGGTGAAATCTCCAAATGTTCTTGTCAAATGATCAACCTTAATCATAGACTACATTCTATAGGCCATCAACCGCCAAAGGCGTGACTAACTCATGAATTGACGAGCAGCCGGTCAAAATCTTCTTCAATACTTGACATTTTGTTTAAATCTGTATAATCATCCCAGGAACCAATTCTGGAATCATGTATCTTCAAATCATGTAAAGACCGGCCGCAAAATGAGCAATTCCATGTCTCTTTTGGTAGTAAATGGCCGCATTCCGGACACAAATCTTCGTATTTCTGCAATCTTTGTCCCATTTTTCCCTCCTTTAAATCTGGTAGGCGAGTATTGAACCCGCCCCAAATTAACCTTTACGGCATGTGCCAAGGCTCCTTTTAATCTAAAATTCCCAGGATATCGTCTTCCCTCATAAATATGTGCTCTTTGCCGTCGATTTTGATGTCGGTTCCAGCATATTTGGGAAAAAGATTACGCTCCCCTTCCTTAACCTCCATCGGAATCCGGTTGCCCTCATCATTCCGCTTGCCGGGTCCGACAGCTACAATTTTCCCCTCCTGGGGCTTTTCCTTGGCAGTATCCGGTATGATAATCCCACCGGCTGTTTTTTGCTCCTGTTCCACCCGGGTAACGATCACCCTATAAAAGCAAGACAAAATTGTAGTGCTTCACCCACAAAGGGGAGCTGCTCATGGTGCAGTTCAGCTCAACCTGTCTCCAAAAAACATATTACTAAATTAATGCGTGTTAGATCATATTCAAGAGAAAAAATGAGGCTCGAAACATTTTTCTCTGACCATACTCCTCTTCGGACACAAAACAAATTTTTTAACAATAGAACCTCTTGACTGCAGGAATTTTATGATTATTTTTTTAAAAAAACCTACAACTCATGCCACAAAACATGTATTTGCCTTTTTTAATTGGTCATAACTTTGACTGAAATATTAGGAGGTAAAATTATGCACGCACGATATCTATAATCTTTTCGATACTATTAATTGTTTTAGGAATAAGCCACTTCGTCAGGTCAATTGTATGCTTCAGACTTGGTCTGTGTGGCCGGAATCATACAAGGAAAATATTATTTTGTCATACGGCTGAAAGGAGGCGTACCATGGATATCAAAAAATTGGCTCCCTGGAACTGGTTTAAAAAAGAAGAGGATGCCGGGAAAATTGTGCCTGTGCAGTACAGCGGTATCAGAGAACAAGGTTATCCGCTGTATAATCCGGCAACCCAGCTTCACAGGGAAATCGATCAAATCTTTCACAATCTCTTCCGCGGCTTTGGATTGTCACCGTTTGGATTTGAAAGACCGCTCTTGCCGCGCATGGCAGAAGGCATACTCAAACCGACCCTGGATCTCAGTGCCACCGGCAAGGAATACACCATTACCGTGGAAATCCCCGGTGTTGATGAAAAGGATATTAAGGTGGATATTGCCGATAACACCCTGACTATCCGGGGCGAGAAAAAACAGAAAAAAGAAGAAAATGAGAAGAATTACTACCGGATAGAACGGTCTTACGGTTCATTTCAGCGGGTGCTCTCACTGCCGGAAGATGCAGACCAGGATGGTGTGACGGCAAAATTCAAGAAGGGCGTTTTGACCGTTACCATCGCCAGGAAGGCACTGCCTGAATCGGATGTGAAACGGATCGAAGTAAAAAGTGCTTAATAAATAAAAGCCTGAATAACCCAAAACGCGGAAACGCTTTTAGCAAAAAACAATCAAGTGAAAAAAAGGAGGGAAAAACCATGCTTGCAAGAAGAATGTTCGATTTGCCTGGAATGGGCTGGAAAAATGCATTTGCAGAAATGGAACGAATGAGAAGGGAGATGGATCGTCTAAGCTACGCCTTGTTCAGCGGGCCGCAATCACGCCCTATTTCATCAGGTGTTTTCCCGGCTCTCAACATCACGGAAGACAAGGATAACTACTATGTGCGCGCCGAACTCCCCGGCATGAAGGCCGATGAAATTAATCTGCAGGTAGAAGCGAGGAACTTGGGGATTTCAGGAGAACGTAAAATTCACTCTGAGGGAGAGAACGTGAAATATCACCGCAGAGAACGTGAAGCCGGCAAATTTGCAAGGGTCATAGAACTGCCGGGCGAGATCGATGCGGACAATGTCGATGCGCACATGGTCAATGGGGTTCTAAGCCTCACCATCCACAAGTCAGAGGCGGCAAAACCAAAGCAGATCATTATAAAAACGGTTTAAGAAAGGAGGGATTAAAATGGCCGAATCCAAAGAACTACAGATAAAAGAAAAACAGGAGGTCGCCTCTCCTGGCGAGCACACAAGGCCAGGCCTGGTATTTACGCCCGCGGTGGACATTTTTGAGACGGATCGAGAGATCATGCTGCTTGCCGATATACCTGGCGTTGCGAGGGATGATGTTACAATTGACCTTCGGGATGGTATCTTGACCATTACCGGCGATGTTAAGCCGTGGGAAGGCCCAGATGAGTCAGACGTGTTAGTCGAGTTTGAAATAGGTAGATATTACAGACAGTTCTCACTTTCTAAAGTCATCGACCAGGACAAAATTGAGGCCAATCTCCAGGATGGAGTCCTCAGGCTGGTACTACCCAAAGCAGAAAAGGCGATGCCTAAGAAAATTGCGGTAAAAGCCGCTTAAGCGTTTTGCATCGGAGACCCGGCTCACAATATGCACATCGGGTCTCCGATTTTCAATTTCAGGGGGCGTGAAGCTTCATGTTCTCTTATGTATTTCGCCCATAGTTTTTTCCTCTCTGCCAATTAAGAACAAAAAGTCCTTTCTATCCCGAAAATTTCAGAATCAACAATATGTCAACGTATTTATCGGGCGTACATCACCGCTCCATGGCCGATCCCAATGTCTCGTTCTATCTGGATGCAGGTGAGGCATTCTTCTTTTAATTTTTTTGAATAGTTTTTTTTTTCATTGCTTGCCCCCCTCCCTGATACTATAAATTGATTTTAGCTATATTCTTGTACATCAACTTAAGGTAAATTAACTTATGGAACGGCTGAACTATTTTATAAGGCGGTTTCTTCTTGTAATCCCGACTTTTCTTGGAATTACTATTTTGTGTTTCGGGCTTATACAGTTTGTACCCGGCGGCCCTGTGGAACAGATCATCATGAAGATGAAAGGAATAGGCGCTGATGAATCAAGCAGAGGATACGGGGAACAGGCGTCTATTTCTATTCAACAGCGGAAGGCCATAGAAGCTCATTTTGGTTTTGATCAACCATTTTACAAGCGATACTGGAAATGGCTTGTGACAGACAGGCTGGGAATGAAAATGGAATCCTATAAATTTCCCAACAAAACCGCATGGCAATTAATTAAGGAACGTTTTAAGGTTTCACTTATCTTTGGGGTTGCGGGCTTTATATTATCCTATCTTGCCTGCATCCCGCTCGGCATATTAAAAGCCTTGCGTCATAATAAAATGTTTGATCTTGGATCAAGCCTGGTCATCTTTGTGGGGTATGCAATTCCTCCTTTTGCTTTCGGAATGGTGCTTAAAATGCTTTTTTGCGGCACAGTGGAAGGTTTGTGGGATTTTTTTCCCGTATCTGGATTTTACTCAGATAATTTCGCTGAAATGACATTCCAAGAGCAAACAAAGGACGTATTTATGCACATGCTTCTTCCTGTACTCTGCTATATAATCGGGAACTTCGCAATCCTGACTCTGCTTATGAAAAACTCACTTCTCGAGCAAATAAGTAAAGATTATATAAGGACCGTCCTTGCAAAAGGAGGAAGCTTTACAAGAGCAATATGGGGGCATGCTTTTCGCAATTCTTTAATCCCTATTGCAACAGGCTTTGGCTCCATTTTAACTGTCATGTTTGCAGGGTCTGTTATTATCGAGCAGGTTTTTGAGATACCGGGGATGGGACGTCTGAGTCTTGAGGCGATTGTGGGCAGGGATTATCCTGTTTTCATGGGGATTCTTTCGCTTACTTCAATTCTTGGGCTTATCGGAAATATACTTTCGGATTTCCTGTATATCCTTATAGATCCAAGAATAGATTTTCAGAAAAACTAAAATCAGCAATGCTTTTTAATTCTTACAAAAATTCTATAGCCAGGAAAAGGTTTTTACGTTTCAAGGAAATGAAACGCGCCTATCTCTCGCTTTGGATACTGGCGATTCTTTATCTTATCAGCCTTGGCTCCGAACTGATCTGCAACAACGCTCCTTTATATGTCAGGTTTAACGAAAAGTCCTATTATCCTTTATTTAAACATTATTCCGAAGATATATTTACAGGAAACAATAAAACAAAACCTGATTACAAAAAATTAAATAATCTTTCTTGCTTTAAAGAAAACTCTGACAATTTTATGATCTTTCCGCCGGTTCCCTATGGACCTTTTGAAAGCATTGATCCTGAAACGATTGCAGTTTCAGACAATGTAACAATTGATTTAACACCCATACCAAAAATCAGCACCGTCAATATAAGAAAAGATTATTCAATTGAAAGATCCGACTCATTTGGTTTATTTATCAGCGGGAAGGAAAGGGAAGTAAAGGATCTTGTCATTACCAAATACTTCATAATCACGGGAGAGTTAAAGCTTGCGGTTGAAAAACGATTCGCGAATAATGAAGCTCCCCGGATTACTCATATAACTAAAAGTTATGACGGGATGGAAGTAGAGGTGTCGCTTTCTACTTTTTCTCCACGAAAAAAGCCGCCAAAAAGCGTCAGGCTTCTATTAAGAGAAGTTACGCAAAAAGATCAAAAAGCCCTGAAGCTGGTTTTTAACAGAAAACTCGAACTAATTCAGAATAATTTGATATCAAATGGATATGAAACCTGGAAAGAGCTTTCAGCCCTGGATAAAGAATTACTACTCAAACTTGTTAAAACACGCTTTTTAAATCCAGTGGATCCAATAACACTAACCATAAAAAACCAAATATACCACGTTGATGTTATCAAGGAAGATGTCCGCTTTCCATTCGCTCCTTCTGAAGGCCATATATTGGGTATTGATGGAGCAGGCAGAGATGTATTTGCCAGAATTCTTTATGGTATGAGAACTTCAATTACCTTCGGCCTGATGCTTGTGGTCAGCTCAATGGCGATCGGCATTATTTCCGGATCTATTCAGGGATATTATGGAGGGGCTATTGATATAATCTGCCAGCGTCTTATTGAAATCTGGAGCGCACTTCCATTTTTATATATTATGATACTTATGGGATCAATCTATGGAAGAAGCTTTACTCTACTTTTGTTTTGCTATGGACTTTTCAACTGGATAGGAATTTCTTATTATATCAGGGCGGAATTTCTCCGCCTGCGCAAACAAACATTTGTAGAGGCTGCTGTTTGCATGGGCATATCTTCGCAAAAAGTAATTTTTAAACATATTCTTCCAAACGCCATGGTACCGGTTATCACATTTTTTCCTTTTTCTCTGGTTGGTGCCATAGGAGCGCTAACCGCCCTTGACTATCTTGGGTTCGGGCTTCCGCCGCCGACTCCGAGCTGGGGTGAACTTCTTTTTCAGGCCCAGCAATACAGATGGGCGTGGTGGCTTATACTATATCCATCTCTTTCTTTATTTATAGTTATGCTTCTAGGGGTTTTCATTGGCGAAGGAATAAGGAACGCATATGATCCAAAAAAATTCACCAGGATTGAATAATCAGAAATTTGAAAACTCAAATATGAGATTAACCAGAGGCAGCGGGCAATTAAATTTAAGAACGTCTGAAACTCGCGCATAAGTGAGCCTAAAGAAAAAAGAGTATTAATATCAGTTAGAAAAATAGAATGTTATGGCTTGGGTTTATCCTTTTAACAAAAATATACAAAAGTGCCTCTTTTTTCTTAATGCTCACTAATACGCTCAAACAGTCAGCCGTTTTAAATTTAATTGCCCGCTGCCTCTGGTTGTTAACAAGTTACTTTTGAGTTTTCAAATTTATGATAATGGAAAAAACAGGGACCGGGGATTAGGAGATCGGGCTGCTAATGAGCAAAAAATTGCTGGAAATCGATAAACTTACTGTCAGCTTTGAAACTGACGAAGGTGTCTTTAAAGCGGTCGAGGATGTGTCATTTCATGTAAAAAACAATGAAATAGTCGGACTGGTCGGCGAATCAGGGTGTGGTAAATCTGTAACTGCTCTCAGCATTCTGCGTCTTATTCCTTCGCCGGCAGGCAGGATTGAAAAAGGCAGGATAATATTAGGCGGCAAGGATCTGTTAAAGCTGGATATCCGGGAAATGAAGAAAATAAGGGGCAGTACTGTCAGCATGATTTTTCAGGAACCAGCCGCAGCTCTGTCCCCCCTTCACAAAATCGGACAGCAGATGATAGAGGGCCTCATGCTGCATAAGAATAAGAATATAAGTAAAAAAACGGCCTGGAACATTGCTGAAAACTGGCTTAAAAAAGTAAGCATTCCAGACGCAGGAGAAAGGATGTTTTCATACCCCTACCAGCTTTCAGGCGGTATGCAGCAAAGGGTTATGATCGCAATGGCTCTTATGCTGGCGCCCGATCTTGTTATAGCTGATGAACCTACAACCGCACTGGATGTAACCACCCAGGCTCAGGTTTTTGAATTGATAAAGGAACTGAGACAAAGCCATACTTCTATACTCTTAATTACTCATGATATGGGAATTATCTGGGAAATGTGCGGCCGGGTAATTGTAATGTATGCTTCCAGGATAGTTGAAGAAGGAAATATAAACGATATCTTCTCAAAACCGGCACATCCTTATACAAGAGGACTTCTCAAATCTGTTCCAAAGTTATCAACTGAGGCCAAAAGGCTGATGCCCATTCATGGCTATGTACCTTCACCTTTCAACTATCCGTCCGGTTGCTATTTCCGCGACAGATGCCCACAGGCTTTTGATAGATGCAAAAAAGAAAAACCACAGCTTGTTGATCTTGGCAATGGCCACAAAACAGCGTGTTTTCTTGTATAGATTTTCAGATAATTAAATTTCACTGCGTTATCAGTCGTCGACGTATAACTCATACGCCTGAAATTATAGTCAGTTGGATGCTATTCTCAAATCGAAGTTTTTTAGCAGTTAGCTTTTTCACAAATCTTCACATCGGTAAATAAGTCGAAACCATTGCCAGTATTGAAAAAAAACACTTTTCGGGCAGACACTAATTATCTGAAAATCTATAGAGAACAAATAAAGAATAACATGGACAATCAATTAATTAAACAACCGATACTTGAAATAAGAAATCTTAAAACATGGTTTCCGATAAAACGCGGCATCATGGCAAGGACTGCAGGATATGTTAAGGCTGTTGATGGAATATCTATGCATCTATACAAGGGAGAAACGCTCGGCCTTGTCGGCGAGTCAGGGTGCGGGAAAACAACGCTTGGAAGAACCTTGTTAAGGCTGGAAAAACCTCAAAAAGGAAAGATACTTTTTGCAGGCAAGAATCTTCTTGATCTCAAGGGGAAAAAGCTGCAGGAAATGAGAAAAAGGATACAGATAATTTTCCAGGATCCCTTAACCTCTCTAAATCCTAGAATGAATGTTCTTGATATTGTTACAGAAGGGCTTGTCGAATATAAAATAATAGAGGGCAATAAGGAAGATCATGCAAAAAGGCTTATGAAAGAAGTCGGACTCGATGAAAACTCAATATACCGCTATCCTCATGAATTTTCCGGTGGACAGCGCCAGCGAATCAGCATTGCAAGGTCTATGTCCTTAAAACCAGATTTGCTTATATGCGACGAGCCCGTCAGCGCCCTTGATGTATCTGTTCAAGCCCAGATCATAAACCTTTTGCTTGATCTCAGAGACAGCTATAATCTCTCATATATTTTCATCTCCCATGACATAAGTATAGTAAGCAACATAGCAAACCGCATAGCGGTTATGTATCTTGGAAAAATTGTTGAGCAAGGGCCCGCCTCTGATGTAATAAACGATCCCATGCACCCTTATACAAAAGCTCTAATAAATGCTGTTCCTACACCTGGAATCTATAAAAAGAAAAAAATTGTCCTCAAAGGGGAAACCCCTTCTCCCTCTTCACCTCCGCCCGGATGCCACTTCCACACTCGTTGTCCGGAAGTTATGGATATATGCAGAAAGACAGCACCGCAAGAATCAAAATCAGGAATGCGCCAAGTGTGGTGCCATTTGTATAAAAATTGAAATATATCGTTCACGGTTATCGGTTTACAGTTTTTTCAGTGAACTATACACAACGACTGATTGCTTTTGATCAACCGTTAACCGCAAACTGTGAACCGTGAACCGTGAACCTTTAAAATTATTCGGCTGGAGCGGTGCCTGTTGATTCTTCAATCATTGGAGTCTTTATCTCTGCACTTTGTTCTTTTGTTGGCTTAATCTCCTGTTCCACCACATCGGATTTGACAGAAGTAGTGCCAGTTGCTTCTTCAGCCACCTGAGCCTCTATCATCTCTGCCTTTTGTTCTTTAATTGATTCAATCTCCTGTTTCACTACATCAGATTTGCCGGCATCAACCTTTAACAATGACGCCTTGTTAAGATATCTTATTGCTTCATCAAGATCCGAAATAGTTCCTCTGCTTTCAGACACACCAGCTTTATACATTAAATCATTAAACTTAATGTCATTTAAACGGCTATAAGCTTTTTTGCGAAGATCACCTGTTGTTGCAAATAACAAGGCTTCATTCAGGTATGACTTTATAGCAACATAATCAGGAGTATCCGACATGCCTGAAATAGCGTCTGCTTTATCGATATAATAGTTAAAAATAAGAGGAAATACTTCGGTTTTAGAATAAACAGCATTAATTTGCTCGGGCAACGGTACTCCGGGCAGACTCATCATCAGCTCTTCGCCCAGGGGAGCATATCTGCCCTGCCAGATTTCAAGAACTCCAGCACTTTCTTTAATATAATATTTACTGTTATTCGAAGAACTTGCGCTTAAAATAAGTGCAACCAAAATAATAAAACCAGATGCAAGACCGAAAATTACCTTTTTCATAGTTGCCTTTTCTGCAGCTTCTCTTTTAACGGCCGCCTTTTCTGCGGCTTCTCTTTCAACAGCGGCCTTTTCTGCAGCAGCTTTTTTGGCTGCCTCTCTTTCAGCAGCTTCCTTCTTTATTTCAGCCCTGATAGTCGCCATGTCTCTTTTTTTGAGCAACAGTTTTTTTATTCTTTTGGCTTCTTCATCACTCAAGCCCGAAACAATCGGCGGTGAGGCATAATTTTTTAAATATTCCTCATCCACAGCAGCCCTGAAAATTTTAGCCGGCTTCCATACCTCAAACTTCTTTAAAGGCAAAGTCTTTAAGTAGGCGACTTTTTCAGCAGCGGCTTTTTCAGCAGCAGCCTTCTCAGCGGCAGCTTTTTCAGCAGCAGCTTTTTCAGCAGCAGCTTTCTCAGCAGCGGCCTTCTCGGCAGCAGCTTTCTCAGCAGCGGCCTTCTCGGCAGCAGCCTTCTCGGCAGCAGCCTTTTCAGCAGCAGCCTTCTCAGCGGCAGCCTTCTCGGCAGCGGCCTTCTCGGCAGCGGCCTTCTCAGCGGCAGCCTTTTCAGCAGCCTCTTTTTCAGCGGCAGCCTCTTTCTTTATTTCAGCCCTGATAGTCGCCATGTCTCTTTTCTTGAGCAACAGTTTTTTTATTCTTTTGGCTTCTTCATCACTCAAGCCCGAAACAATCGGCGGTGAGGCATAATTTTTTAAATATTCCTCATCCACGGCAGCCCTGAAAACCTTAGCCGGCTTCCATGCCTCAAACTTCTTTAAAATCAGATCCTTTAATGAGACATTCTTTTTTGCGGCTGCAACGGTTTTTTTGCTGCGAGTTTTGGCCGTTGCCCTATCTGTTGTTTTTTTTGTTCTGGCCGCTGCCTTTGTGTTAGCTGTAGTTTCTGCTTTGACCGCGGTTTTGGCTTTTGCGGTAACTTTGGTCTTTTTAGCAGTCTTCTTTACCTCATCCTTTTTTGCAGATTTAGCTTTCTTTTTTGCGGTAGATTTAATTAAGCTCTTTTTTCCCATAACAACACCTTTGAATTTACGTAAGATTTAGGCAGTGAGTAGAAATAAGTTGTACAATATTGCGAAAAATTTTGTTTTGTCTTCAAGGTGCGAGGAGGGCGCATAATGAATTATGTAACCAACAAGCAACGCAGAAGACGGAACAAACTGTATTTCTATATATAAAATAAGTGCAATTTTGTAAACACTATTTTGCAGCACAAATCCTAATTATGGATTGCATTCATGCCAACCATTTAAAATAATAAGTTAAGTATCCTAATGTACAATTATACAAAAAAACATAACAACAATAAGAATGTCATGAACTTCATTGAAAGTGCTCGCGCCAGGCAAACGGTTCGATCCGTCATCATTTTCCGAAAAGGATGTGATCGAATGAGTAAAGACTGTTCGTGGTTTAGCTTTAGCAGGCGCTTTAGGACTTCTTTTCTGGCATCTGGTGAAACTGTGTACCGGATACGGTCGTTTTCGGGCAGGTGCAGATCTACTCCACTCCAAGCGCCTTAAATGCAGCGTCAACAGGATCAGAATAAAAACTAGTCTGAAATTTGGCAAAGAGCTCTCCTGGGATAGTCTGAATGTCACCAACATTGCTCATGGGTATTAAAATACGTTTGGCGCCTGAATCAAAAGCTACTTGCAAGGTTTCAGCAAGATTTGCAGTTGGCATAATGTTTCCTCCCAGGCTCATGTCGCCAAGAACGACCATTTGACTTTGTATCGGTTTGCTCATAAGCCCTGAGCACAATACAACAAAGCTACAGAGGGTTAATGCACTTGCAGCGCCGGTATTGTGCATTTCCACGATATGGATATGGTAGTCATGATCTCCAACCTTGCTCATTGAACTCACCCTTTTTATGTTAGCTTTAAAATAATCGAACGCTATCTTAATCGCCTCTCTGTTCAGGAACGCTAACAAACTTTTCTTCGAGTGTCTCATTGTCTATATAACTAAAATGAACATCATAAAATTCCATGCCTCCGATTTTCTTGAGCTGTTCCTTAACTCGTCTTCGGTTTTCCAGCGCATAGACAAAACAACGTTCCACTGCATCCTTGTCAAATTCACCATGAGGATAAAGCAATTTTAGTAAACCGGAAACGCTCTTGCGCACTGCAATGACATCTCTCTGGTTCAAGTTGTTTCCGATCTTGAAATACCGATCTATAGCATCAGAAAAGCTCCTCTTACGCATTTCCCGCAAAAATTCAGCGAGAAAATCGACAATCAATCCATATTGATTCGTTAAAAATTCAGGGCGCATTTTGGGAATTTCCCACCCTGGAAGATATGCATGCATCCGGTCAAAAAACGCCGAATCAATCATTTCTTCAGGAAACGGTGCAAAGAGATGACCTGTCTTTACAAGAACATCGACGCTCTGGTTGATATTTCCCACAAAAACCATAGCGGCATTTGCACTGATAACATCACGTCCCCTGGAAAAAGAACCTGATGCCATAAAATCTTTCATTATCTGCACGCCATCCTTGTCTTTAAATCTGATTCCAGCTACCTCGTCAAATGCTACCACATCCCATACACCGACCAACCCCACTAGTCGGCTGCTCATATTATAAAATAGATTTGCGACAGTAGTCTGGCCACCTGAAACCAGTATCGAGTTTGGACTGATTTCTTTGTAAATGTGACTTTTGCCTGTCCCTCTTGGCCCGAGTTCGCAAATATTATAATTGTTTTCAACAAAAGGTATTAAACGCGCTATAAGATGCCATTTGACGCGCTCCTCAAAGTTTGTTGGCTCCAAACCGGTTGACCCAAGAAGAACATCCAGCCACTGGCTTTCGGTAAATGCTCTTCTACCTTCAAAGACTGCTTGCATATCGAGATTAGGCATCTGAATTGGCTTGATTTCGGAGATTATAAAAGGAGAACCTTTTGATCCCTCATCATAAAAATATTGCAGGTTAAGAATACACCAGATTCCGCCAACGAGGAGTTTCTCGTACTTTTTGATGGTTTCGCTGGATATTTCAATGCCCTTAACACCGAGATTAGAGAGCATTGCTTCGTAAACATCTCTTTTTTCGTTCAACTTGACGGTAACTTTGTCGATGATTTTATAATTGCCCAGCTCTTTTATTTTTGATTTGATCTTTTCTGCTTCATCCGGTCTGACATAATTTTAGGCCAGGATATTCTTGACTGTATTAAGTCCATCCTGAATTACTTCCTCATCATCTACCGCACAATACATTCCAAGGAGATATTCCAGAACGTAAACCGGGACATTTGCACCTTCCTTAAGCAGTTTTGTCAGGTCTTTGCGCACAACACGACCAGCAAAGTGAATATTCAGCAACTCGTCAATGTTTGTATCAGTTTTCATAATCTTTACCTTTAGAGCCTGTTTCAAAACGTTTCAGTTTGTTCAAGGTCAAGGAAGGCGAAAATTTTAACCACAGGAATACATTGAGTATTTCGAGGATTAAAATTAGAGCCTGACGCAGAGATTGGGCAAAATGGGACGTTTTGAAATTGGCTCTTTAGAAATCATTTGCAAAGGCTATATCTATTATTGTCGGTATTCGATCATATTCGGTGTCATCAATATTTCGTAATACAAGATAATACTCCTTTTTATTGTCATACGATCCTGTCTTTAGCACCAGTTTTACGGATTTTTGGCGTTCATCCATTGATGAAGACCTGCTGTCAAGTGTAACTGTTTCTTCATTGCTTATAAGCTCATTTCCATCACGAAGAGATACCTTCAACGTTATTGGCTTCATGCGGTCAGACACAGCATCGGTTTGGATAAATTTATAAATTGGTCTATTAGTTACCAGTTTCTTGTATGAACCAAGCAGCGATACGCCAACTTGACGCACTTCGGATTTTTCCAGATGTTTCCCCTTCATTTCGTATGCTGTAATCACAGGAATTACAATTTCCTGAAGCATAGCGCCACCATGAAAATATCTTGCCCCGCCGACAAAATTGAAACGATTCGTACCTTTAGGAAGCAAAAATTCCATATCTGTATCTGTTTTAGCCGTTATTCTTGTATTGCCGGAGAAGGCTTTATCCGATTTGCCTAAATTTCTCCCAAGTATGAATCTTTTATGGGTTTTTACCGCATCTTTTTGATTTGTCTCAAGTTTGCTTTTATCAATGGGTTCAGGAGTTTTCTCCTGATAAATAAATCCATGATCCGCTGTTATGATAATTCTTGTCCCGTTTAAACTATTTATGATGAATCTAACCAGCGCATACAGATCATTTATGGTTTTTCGCACAGCCTCAAATGTATTACCTTCCGATACAGCTTTATCACCGATTGCATCAATCTGATCATGGTAAATATAGATGACTCGATGCGGTTTAACAAACTCCCGCCCTTTATCCTTGCTCATGGACATCAGGTTGTCTGCTTTGATCGCAGTGCCGCTGTATTTTCCCAAAATATTCGCACGTTGATCCAGTGAACAGGCCGGCTTTTCATCTATAACAATATCTGCAGTCGGACTGTCTTTGAAGGAAATAGTTTTATGAAGCAACAATGATGCCATTCCCAAAGCCGTGTATCCGGGCAGAATGCCGAACATTGGCTCAAACTCGGCTTTCAGACGGTATTTGCCATTGATTCTCTGAGCAAGTTCCTCAGCGGCTTCAAAGCGGAAAGCATCGCTGACAATAACAAACAGCCGGTTTCTGGAAGATCCTTTCAGTCTCGGGTTAACATATCTATTAAAAAAATCGTACTGGTTGACCACATTTGGAATTTTCCATTTTTTAACCAGATTATCAGAATGTTCTGTTTCTAAAAAGTCACCCCATTTCAGTGACAGTTGATCCATATACCAGCAGCTATAGCAGTTCTCAACAGTCTCTCTAAGCGATTTCAGGACATCCCAGCCCGCCAGATCAGCTTTATCTGCAAGCTCATGAAATTTCCTGTAATGTTGATCAAATAAAAACAGTTCGTTTGTATATGCTTTAAACATATCTTCAGCCGTGGGGTAACTGAAGCCCGCATCATATTTCTTCCTGAGATCGAACAGTTTGATAGCAGCCTCTAATGCGTGATAAGCCGTTTGATAAAGGTTTATCTGAGAATCTTCACTTAAAACAGTGGTTGCCCAGTATCCGTCAAGTCTGATCTTGATCGCCTCCCGTACCTTCAGATATTCATTTTCGGAATCGATACCGATTTGATCCCTGAGATCGCTGATAATCCTGCGCTCTACGGACTCAAATGTCATCACTTCAAGTAATGACTCAATATCAAGGGATATCAACAGTTCATCAATTTTCAGCTTCCTGGCAATGAACGTTGAAATAAGATTAAAATTCTTAAAATAACCGGTGTTGCTGCGCCACTGAGACAGAAATACAGATGAATTCATTGCCTGAGAGGAACTTTGAATTACAAAATGGGAAATAGATGCGGGCAGCTCGGCTTTCAGGCTATTTGAAAGATCGGTCACAAACAACCGAAGCAAAAAATCAGTTAAATTCGGAGAATCTTCGTTTATGTACCCAAATGTCTGAGCCAGAAGTCTCCAGAATGAAGGCTTTAATTCAAGTTTTCCAATTTTTGTCCACGATTTGGATGGTTTATCAACATCAAACTTGCCATACTGGCAAAACGAGTCAAATAGTTTCATCAGGATTGAAAATAGCTCGGGCTGTTCAGCCCTTGTGATGACAGCGAGCATTTTAAGGTCTATATCATCTTCCCTGTCACCGTGGGTGACCCATTTCTTCAGCCTGTTGAGCCGGTCCTGACTTCTAAAAAAAGCCTTACGTTTCTTTAAGTGATGATACGCTTGTTTTCTTCATTGAAAATCTTATTCAGGCTGTCTTTGATTTGTTTGATGTCCATAAGACAGGTCCTTGCTCTATTTGCCTCGTTGGGAACGAGATTAAAAGTTACTTATAGATATCTCCCCGAGGGCCTATATGGTCAACGTATACGATGTCATTCTCCTCATCATACCAGAAAATAATCCGCATATCTCCCAATCGAATTCTGTGATAGCCCGCCCATTCACCGGCCATTTGTATAACTCCCGGCAATCCCAATGGATCTTTCCCAACCTGTTCAATGGCCTTTTTTACACGATTCTTTCGATCCCGTGGAAGCTTTTTGAGATAGTTCGCAGCGCGGCGATGTACGATTATTTTACTCATCAGATTGAATCCAATTCAACATAGGCGCTTTTATTCCCAGCTTCTCTATCTTTGCGCGCCTGTTTGAGATTATCAATCGCATTGCTATCCAAATCCAGACCTAACATCTCTTCAATTTTCTTAAAATCCTCCCAGAGAATAATTACCTCCTTTGGATCGCCATGCTCATCTACAACAAATTTCTTGTTTATTGTTATCATATCATCCTCCTTTTTTCTTCCCTGCAATTGCCTCTTTTTGAGCCAGAAGATTTCCGAATTTGCCATAATTTACTTTAACCCCGTCATCAAGATCCAGCGATATTTTCATGTCCGCATAGTGCCTTAATTCATCATCGAATGCAGAAAGCTCCCCCCGCTTTTTCTTTAATACATCTATCTCTTTCTGAATCTTTCTCTGAGCAGACGCTGTGGCTGCTGCATTTTTTTCATGCTCAAGGAATTCTATTCAGGCATTGAAATTCCCCTGAAGTGGCGTTATGTATGCACTGCGCATTCTTGATAAAGTGGATTCATTATACCGGTGCAGATAAACCAGGCATTCAAAAGCCTTTTGTTTGCCGCTGGAAAAGAGCCAGTAGATGGGGCGTTTCTTGTATGTTTTGAGATGATCTTTAAAGAAGCCTGCGCTCAGGTATCGTCGAATGGTGTCGATTGGAGCCTCATTGTTTTTTGGCTTCAGACTATCGGCAATGAATTTTAAATTTTCATCAAGGGTTTCGGGAGACCATGCAACCTTGATTGATTCGATAAAACGGTTTGTTGCGTCATCATCAAACCAGTCCATGTCCATGATTGGAATGATACCGTCATCATCGGCAGGGAATGTTTTATACTTTGATGGATCAAATCCTTCATTGTTGCTGTTGGCATAGATTAAGCATGGTTGATCAAGACTGTAACGGCCCATCATACAGCCGATGGCGTAGGAAATCAGCTCCTTTATTGTATCAGCCAGCATCAGAGCTTCCAGTTCTTCTTCCAAGCGTTGCATTTCAAGTGTCATGTTGCGCCAGTAGGCGCGGAGTTTTATATAAGTATCCTTGAGTGTGGACAGACGGTAGTCAGGGTGCAGAATGAGGAAATTTGTGAAGTCCCAGGAGGTTTCGAAGGAGTCCCAGTCTGATTTAGCTATTTTGATTATGTGATCCCATTCAAAATCAACTTTTTTAAACGCTTCCGTATTTATGGGCAATTTCCGTATATCGCCAACCTGAAAGTTCAATGTTGGATTTATATGGCTATAAAATTTTTAGTCAGGTTTGAACATAGAAAACCTTGGAGTTTATTCATTGATAAATCAGGGAATATCATTGACCCGCCAACATCAAATATGAACCCTTCAAAAACTCTTCTTGCACTAAATCCAAAACTGGAGATCAATCCATACGTTATTCCTTCGCGGAAGTAGAATCGTTTTGCTCTGACAGGGGCGCCGGAATAATCCAGCGGCAAATTGGAATAAGCATGAATATCTTTACCGCCCTTAAACCAATTTACTATGTATTCATTATTTCCATACCACTTTCCATACCCGCCACCTTTATTGTAGGGGAACCATTTGTATGCAGATTCAAAAGCTTGCTCAGGGGTAATCATTCTATATCCAAAACCCTTATTGCTCACCTCGTACCAGGCCCTCAAAAACAAATCGTTGTTGCACGTGGCAAGCCCCTGTTTTATATCTGCTAACAAATTAAGGGATTTGTTTTTATTAAAAATTTGTATCCTATTCAAATTTCGTGGTATCTGACCAAAATAGTGCATGAAAATCAAAGAAAATTTCAAAAAAAGTGCTTCTGGGGGTAGACAAAATGAAAAATGAGATTATTATGAAGA
>QMMZ01000005.1 GCA_003647525.1 Deltaproteobacteria bacterium
AAAAATTTATGCAGTTATTGACCAGTCTCTGGTTTATACCCAACTCTCCAACCCTTATGAATGCAGGAAGGCGCCTCGGACAGTTGGCTGCTTGTTTTGTTCTTCCTGTAGAAGATTCAATTGAGAGCGTTTTTGAAACATTGAAACATACTGCCATGATTCATAAAAGCGGGGGCGGTACTGGATTTTCATTTTCTCGTCTCCGTCCGGGAAAAGATGTTGTTTTGTCTACAGCAGGAATTTCGAGCGGTCCCATTTCATTTATGAATGTTTTTGATGTTGCAACCGAGACCGTCAAGCAGGGTGGTACCCGAAGAGGTGCTAATATGGGTGTTCTCAGGGTGGATCACCCGGATATAGAAGCCTTTATTGAGTCAAAAAACGATCCTGGCAGATTAAACAATTTCAATATATCGGTTGCTTTGGACAAAACATTCATGGATTCGCTTGAAAAAGATTCAGATTATGATCTTGTCAATCCACGGACGGGCCTGGTTGTTAAGCGCATTTCCGCCAGGCAGATATTTGACAAGATAGTTGGTTCAGCATGGCAAACCGGGGAGCCGGGAATAATATTTATTGATCGTATAAATGAAAATAATCCCACTCCTCTTCTGGGAGAAATTGAGGCAACAAATCCTTGCGGAGAACAGCCGCTTTTGCCTTACGAGTCATGTACACTAGGCTCAATTAATCTTTCAAATATGGTAACCGGGAACACGGTTAACAAGAAGCGGCTTAAAAAAACCGTTCATTCGGCAGTTCATTTTCTTGATAATGTCATAGAGGCAAATAAATATCCTCTCTTACGCATTGAGAAAATGAGCAAAAGTACAAGAAAGATAGGGCTTGGTGTGATGGGATTTGCCGACATGTTGATAAAACTGGGAATCCCCTATGATTCAGATGAGGCGGTTTCACAGGCCGAAGATATTATGTCTTTTATATCACAGGAATCAAGAGAGGCTTCTGCTGCCCTGGCTGAAAAGCGCGGAAATTTTCCTTATTACAAAGAAAGCGCCTTTGATAATCCTTCAACTCCATATATGAGAAATGCTACAACCACCACAATTGCTCCAACAGGTACAATAAGTATTGTTGCCGGCACCTCCAGCGGCATTGAGCCGGTTTTCTCAGTAGCATATGTAAGGCGAGTGCTGGATGGAAAATCACTTCACGAGATGCATCCTTTGTTTATTAAAAAGGCCAAAGCCGAAGGATTTTACAGTAAGGAGCTTGCCGAAGAAACTGCCATGACCGGTTCTGTTCAACAAATAGATGCGGTCCCTGATCATATAAAAAGATTATTTAGAACATCTTATGATATTTCTCCTGAGTGGCATATAAAGATGCAGGCTGCTTTTCAGAAATATACTGACAATGCTGTTTCAAAAACAGTGAACTTTCCTGCTGATGCCACAATAAATGATGTAGAAAAAGTATATAGTCTTGCTTACAGGAGCGGTTGTAAGGGCGTAACCATTTATAGAGATGGAAGCCGCAGCGGCCAGGCTATGAGTATCGGCAATGGAAAAGGTCTTTCTGTAAAAATTGCCCCAAGGCCCAGACCTGAACGCACATATGGTGTTACAGAAAGAATAAGCACGGGCTGCGGAAAGCTTTACGTTACCATTAACTCCGACCAGAAAGGAATGTGCGAGGTTTTTGCTCAGATGGGAAAAACAGGAGGTTGCGCATCATCCCAGATAGAAGCCGCGGGCCGCTTGATTTCTCTTGCATTACGGTCAGGCGTAAAGATAGATGCTATCGTAAAGCAGCTTATAGGCATCCGGTGCCCTTCTCCTTCATGGCAAGATGGCAAAATGGTTCTTTCCTGTCCTGATGCAATTGCACAGGTTTTGAAGAAATTGACCAGTTCTGATTTTGTTGAGAGAAAAACCATGATGTGTGTATGCCCGGAATGCGGCGGGATAATGTCACATGAAGAGGGCTGCATAATTTGTCGTTCCTGTGGATTCACAAAATGCAACTAGCCTATAGCGGCAAACTCCTTGTGATGGAACGGATAAAAAGCTTGCCTTAAAATGCATTTTATAAGAGATATTAAGCTCTAAAATGCATTTTACTTGTTATAAACTGATGTATGTCCAGCAAGCCCCCTCAAAGGTTATTTTTTGCTAAGATTCAAATAGTGTTCTGAATTCTTTGCGAGAGAGTTTTTAGTGCTCATCTTACCTCCTAAAATTTGAAGAGGCGAGGTAAAGGTCTCGCTTCTTAAGCAGCAATATCTATTTAGGCAGTTTTGGCTGGGCTTTTTTAAAAACCTGGATTTTAGTCTATCGGCAAATCAATAATGATAATGATGAGCTTAAGATGTTTCATCAATACCATCTGCGCAAACAGATGTCAACTAATGCGCAAATCCCAAAATCCACCACCTAACCTGCCGATATTTCATAAAATCTTCTTGACCAAGGCAAACGCAAACGCAGTTGGAAATTTTATATGTCAAAAGGGCATCCTTCATTTTGTAGTTTACACTTCTTCAACATTGACGGATGCCAGCTATTAGCTGTCAGCCGTTAGCTATTAGGCAAAAACATTATATAAAAACGGACTGTTAGGCTAAAAGCTAACGACTAACAGCTATGCGCACAGATCATATTTTTTGAGGTATTTTACCCTTAAAAGTGTAAACTACTTTGGGCTAATTATGAAGGATGCCGGCAAGAAGGGATAACAGTATTGGTCAAAAACAACCTGGTAGAATTTGTGCCCAATTTGCCGTGAATTATAGATTAAACTTCCATTTCATTTTCTGTTTTTTTAAAATGCGTTTTCTCTTGTTTACACAAGAGATGCAATTACATCCGGATTTAACCGGATGCTCACCCAGCCGTTGGGCCAGTTCCCATGAAGCGTCAATCATTTCAATGATCTTTTTTCTTTCTTCCTTTATAGACCGTTGATTCTTTATCATAATCCAAAATCCCCCAGCTTATCAGAAACGCCGAATATCGCATCAAAGTATTTTTGGGCCTTTTCCTTTTGGCCAAATTTTTTTGCGAAAAGATAGACACGGTTCATGTCCAGAGGCTCGAAATTCTCAGGAATCAAACTGGGCAAAAGACCCGGTCTTCTGATAGCAGGTGTAGCCCAGTTTTTTCATGATCGATGATATTTGAGGCCAAAACAGACCTTTTGTTAAGAGGTCAATATCTGCAGTAAACCTTGGAAGTCCATACAAGCCCAATGCCAAAGCCCCGATCAATGAGTATGGAATTTGTTCCCGCACAAGACTATCCGTTATTATTTTGAGAACATTGGTTAGTTTCTTTGATGTCACGATTGCTTATTGCTCCTTCTACGAGACCATCAAAAGAAGAACTTTATTATTGCAAAGCCGGCTGCAAGCAATACCACAAATGTAATGGCAAGTATATTGAAATACCTGTCTATAAAGGTTTTAATCTTGGGGCCGAAAATATAGATAAGCCATGCCACCAGAAAAAAACGTGCTGCTCTTGAAACTGCAGATGCAATTATGAAAACCGTGAAATTTATATCAAATGCCCCGGCGGATATTGTGAATACTTTATATGGAATTGGTGTAAATCCTGCAATACCTATAGCCCATGCGTCGTATTGCATATACAGGTCCTTGATATATTGCATTTTGTGAGTCAGGCCGTAAAACTGGATGATCTTTTCGCCTACAGTAATCATAAACTGCCATCCGATCAAATAGCCTAAACATCCGCCTATCAAGGAGCCTGCAGTACAAATTAGAGCATATTTAAATGACTTTTTTGGAATAGATACAGCTAAAGCTATTAGCAAAACATCAGGGGGTACTGGAAAAAAGGAAGATTCGCTAAACGCGAGCAGAAACAATGCCCATGATCCATAGGGGGTTTCCGCCCAATGAAGAACCCAGGAATAAAGGCGACGAAGCATTTATTGATCTCTCCATCCATGTTCACCAACAAGCTTGACAAACCGGCATCCGCCCAGGCTTGTTTTGTGAATACCTTCATCATCCTTGTAAAGCCTGATTAAATCCTGGGAATATTGATCTCCTACCGGTAAAACCATGCGCCCGCCCACAGATAGCTGGTCAACCAATACTTTGGGGATTTCCGGAGCGCCGGCTGTAACAATAATAGCATCAAAAGGACTTTCATCAATCCATCCCGAGGTGCCGTCGGAATATTTGGTAACAATATTGTGATAGCGAAGTTTGTCAAAAAGCCTGCGCGCTTTAACAAAAAGGGGGTGAATTCTTTCTATTGTGTATACACGGAATACAATTTCAGCGAGGATTGCTGCCTGATATCCTGACCCTGTTCCAATTTCAAGGACTCTGTCATCTTTGTTTAGTTGCAGTGCCTGCGTCATTTCAGCGACGATAAATGGTTGCGAGATGGTTTGCTGTTCGCCTATGGGCAGGGGGAAATCACCATAAGCTTGATCCATCAAGGCTTCGCTTACAAAAAGATGCCTTGGAACTTTGCGCATGGCAGCAAGGACGTAAGTATCTGTTATTCCGCGCGCTGCGATCTGTTTTTCAACCATTTGTTCGCGCATGCGCTCGTATTTTAAGGAATTTGCTGGCATAATTTATTTTAGTTATCAAATCAAAGGGTTTGCGTCAAGGATTTATACGCTGAAGATTTGTTCTTGTCTATAGCGAATGCGTGTATTATATGCAAAAAACAAAACAATTCTTTTATTTTTTATCTCAGGACAAATTTATGGACAGCGAAAAACATCTAATAGTATCTTTTCTATTAACTTTCCTTATTGTTGGCTTTGGTACTGCTGGCTACATGGTTATCGAAGACTGGGAGCTTTTAGATGCTTTCTATATGACTGTAATTACGATGGGCACAGTTGGATACAACGAGGTCCATGAAATTAGTAAAACAGGACGATTGTTTACTGTTTTACTTATCTTCTTTGGAGTTGGCTACTTTGTGTATCTGGCGGGAGTAGTGGTACAATTTATGGTTGAAGGAAGAATGAGAACCATATTGGGGAGGAGGAGATTGGATAAAAAAATTGATCAATTAAATGACCATTATATTGTTTGTGGATATGGACGTATCGGAAGGGTCCTCTGCAAAAATTTACAAATAAAACCGCTTGGCCTGGTTGTTATAGAGAAAGACAAAGAGCTGATTCCGGTAATGGATGAAGATAAAGTTCTTTATGTGTGCGGGGATGTTTCGGATGAGGCAAATCTTATTAAGGCTGGAATAAAGCGGGCAAAAGGACTTGTTGCTGTTTTAGCTACTGATGCGGATAATGTGTTTCTTGTTTTGACAGCAAGACAGCTTAACCCGGATATTCATATAGTTGCACGTGCGTGCCTGGCCGAATCAAAGTCGAAATTACGGGCAGCCGGGGCAAACAATGTTGAATCCCCATATGAAATGGGTGGTGTAAGTATGGCTCAGAGGATACTTCGTCCCACGGTGACAAACTTTCTTGACCTTGCTTTTACTTACTCGCGTAAAGATATTCAGATGGAGGAGATACCTGTAAGCTCATCTTCTGCTCTATCAAACGTGATGTTAAAGGATTCAGGTATCAGGCAGAAGTTTAATCTTATAATAATTGCAATAAAGAAGTCAGATGACAGCATGTTGTTTAATCCTTCTTTTGAAACGCTTATCAAAGCTGGAGATACCGTTATAGCGGTAGGGGAAGAAGCAAATCTAAAGAAGCTGGAAGATATATTGAATCCATAGAGAGCAGGGATCAGGGTTCGGCGGGGGGCAGGGATTAGTGTCACAGGCTCCTCATTCCCCAATCCCTGACCTCCGAACCCTGCATTTATATTTTATAAATTATTCTTTCATCAGTAATTATTATATCTACATGTTTATCATGGGATTCAACAGGAACCTGCTGAATAATCTGGCACTCAAGAGCTAACGCAACCTTTCTGGTTGTTACAGAAAGTTTAGGGATAAATCTGTCGTAATATCCTTCCCCGGTTCCTATCCTTCCCCCCTTTTCGTCAAAAGCAACCCCCGGGATAATCGCTAAATCAATACAGTCAACACTTACGATTTTGCAGTGGTTTATATCCGGTTCCAGGATGCCTCTCGGACCAGTTATCAGGTCATTATCAAGGTCATCAACTTTCATCAATTTCATTTCATATGTTTTGATATTAAAGGCAGGAAGAATTACAATTTTATTAAAGTCAAAACATCTTTTAATAATATTACTGGATTTAACCTCTGTTTTATTATTAACATAAAGCAAAACAATTTTTGCTTCAAGAAAATTTGCAAATTCAAACAAGTTATCCTCAACTTGTTTGTTTTTTTTTGCTATTTCTTTATCAGAAAGATTTTCAAGTATTGTTTCAATATTTTTGCGTATTTCTTGTTTTTTCTCTCGAATTTCCTCCATGTTATTTCTCCAGAGTAAAATTAACCAAATTGTTTAGTTATATTTTTTTAGTTTATACAAATTGGGCAATTAAAGTCAAGACAACTCGCAATAATCATTGACCAAACAATTGCTCTGTGATAATTTTTTATTCAAGTTGAGCCATTTTCTACGTAAGACCAAAATTCAGCCGATAATATTGTTAAAGATGTGGTATCCTTCATAATCGTATAAAAGTAGTTGACACTTTTAGAAAACTCGCAAGTGAAATAACATCCCTCTTAATCCCCCCTTGAGGGAGGAATGGGGGGTGTTATTGATGCCCGAGTTTACAAAATATAGGCATTTTATGCTGGAAATCAAGTTTGTTATTCAAAATTTGTCTTTCGTTCAAGAAGTTCTTTCATTGCGAGGTGCAGCAGCAAATCTTGAAGACCTGGTAAGTTGTGATGCAAAGCGCAGAGATATTCTTCTTGAGATAGAAGCTTTGAGGCATCGACGCAACAAGGTCTCTGAGCAGATAGCAATTATGAAAAAAGAGGGGGAAGATACAGAAAATTTTGTAAATGAAATGCGTAAAGTTTCGGGCCAGATTAAGAGTATAGAGAAAATTTTGACCGAAATGGAAGAAAAAGTAAAAAACATCCTTATTGGACTGCCTAATATACCCCACGCATCTGTTCCTGTAGGAAAAGATAGTTCTGAGAATAAAACCATAAAGCGAGTTGGAAAATGTCCGGATTTTGGCTTCGAACCCAAACCCCATTGGTCATTAGGCGAAAGCCTTGGAATTTTCGATTTTGACAGAGCTTCCAGGATTACCGGTGCGCGTTTTCCGCTTTATTTCGGAGCCGGAGCAAGGCTGGAAAGAGCTTTAATCAATTTCATGCTCGATATTCACACTACAAAGCACGGTTATAAAGAAACCCTTCCTCCTTTTATTGTGAATCGGCAAAGCATGACCAACACCGGCCAGCTCCCAAAGTTTGAGGAAGATCTTTTTAAACTGGAAGGGTGGGATTATTTCATGATCCCTACTGCCGAAGTTCCGGTTACAAATATCCATCAGGGCGAGATTCTGGATGAAGATTTGCTGCCGATTATGTATGTTGCCTATACCCCCTGTTTCCGCAGCGAAGCAGGTTCTTATGGAAAGGATACAAGAGGATTAATCAGACAGCACCAGTTCAATAAGGTAGAACTGGTAAAGTTTGCCGGGCCCGAAACTTCTTATGATGAACTTGAAAAACTCTTAAACGATGCTGAAACAATTTTAAAACGCCTTGAACTTCCGTATCAGGTCATTAGTCTTTGCACGGGAGATCTGGGCTTTTCCGCAGCCAAGACATATGATATTGAAGTCTGGATGCCCGCCCAGGGTGTTTATAGAGAAATTTCGTCTTGCAGTAATTTTGAGGGGTTCCAGGCAAGGCGTGCAAATATCAGGTTCAGGAGAAAAGGAAAAAAAGGAACCGAACTTGTCCATACATTGAATGGCTCCGGACTTGCTGTTGGGCGTACGGTTGCGGCTATACTTGAAAACTTTCAGCAGCCGGACGGGTCTGTAATAATTCCCGAAGCACTTCAACCATATATGAAGACTTCGTTAATTCAGAAAGAGAAGACTTAAAACAGTTCACGGTTTACAGTTTACAGTTAACTGTTGATCAAAACTGTAAACCGACAACCGTGAACTGGAAACCGTTACAGAAAGAATTCAACCATGAAACTTGAAAATTTTCCAAAAGATATCCAGCCATATTTAATTCCCGACCTGGCTTCTGATGAGGGAGGGAGGCTTGTATATCGCTGCTTGGAATGCGGGCAGGAATACGGTATTGAGAAATTGCTATATACATGTCCGGAATGCGGACAGGTATTGCTTATTTATGATGCAAATTTTGACAGACTTAAAAAAATTCCTGGAAAATTGTGGCGCAGGATTTTTGATTATCGCAAGATGCTCAAAGTTCCCGCTTTAAAAGGAATTTATTTATACCACGAATTTATTGGTCCAATTATACCCCTTGATTCCATTGTTTATCTGGGGGAAGGGCATACACCTGTTGTTGAAGCAAATTCTTTTTTGCAGAAAAAGGCAGGAATTAGATTTTACTTTAAAAACGATGGCCAGAATCCAAGTGCGTCTTTTAAAGACAGGGGCATGGCAAGCGCTTTTAGTTATATACAGTTTATAGTCAGCAAGGGATATATTTTTTCTGATGTGCTGGCAATATGCGCTTCTACGGGAGATACTTCCGCATCTGCGGCATTATATGCATCTTATCTTAAGCCTCATGTAAAATCTGCGGTACTTCTTCCCCATAAGAAAGTAACTCCGCAGCAGTTGTCCCAGCCTTTGGGAAGCGGGGCATCGGTATTTGAAATTCCAGGTGTATTTGACGACTGCATGAAGGTTGTTGAAGCTTTGTCGGAGAAATATAATGTAGCGCTGTTAAACTCTAAAAATGCCTGGAGGATACTTGGCCAGGAGTCATATTCATATGAAATCGCTCAGGATTTTGAATATGATATGAGCGACAAAGTCGTAATATTACCTATTGGCAATGCAGGTAATATTACAGCGGTTATGAGCGGATTTTTAAAGTTTTATGAAACAGGAATTATAAAGACATTGCCAAAAATAATTGGTGTGCAGTCAAAGCATGCCGATCCTGTTTACAAATATTACCTGGAACCTGATGCAGAAAAACGGGAATTTGTTCCTGTAACAGTAAGACCCAGTGTGGCTCAGGCCGCTATGATCGGCAACCCGGTATCTATGCCCCGGGTAATTCATCTGGTTGACATTTATAACAGCATGTCCGACAAACAAAATGTGTTTTTTGTTGAGGTGTCTGAGCAGGACATCATGGACTGGGAACTTTTAGCAAACAGGAACGGGCACATTGCATGTACTCATGGCGGCGAATCTCTGGCAGCTCTTGTTTCAGCCTATAAACAAGGTATTATAAAAAAAAATGACGTTGCCATAGTTGATTCAACCGCTCATGCACTGAAATTTTCGGGTTTCCAGGAGATGTATTTTGGAAACAGTTTCCCGGAAGAATTTGAGATTTCTCCAAACCCGGATTTAATTAATTCCCCTGTTTTTATCCGGCCAAAAGATCTTGAAAAGGTTCCTGCGCCCGGCAAGCCCTTAGCTGGAGAAGATTTTAAACAGTTTGTCGAACGCACATCAGAAGAAATAGCAAAAGCTTTGGATCTGAAAAAGGTATAACTACTCAGGTTTACGGTTTACGGTTTACGGTTTACGGTTAAAATGCTTAAATCATTAACCTCCACCTTTCTATGTTTAATAATATTTATCATAAGCCCTATTTATGATGTAAAAGCAGCTTTTTTATATAAAAGCTATGTGATTCGTAAAGATAAGGGGCGGGATGTTTTGTGCGATCCTTATATTGTTCAGAAAGATGATTGGATATTTAAACTTTTCAGGCAAAGAGGTGAAATTTCACAAAAGGATTTACCTGAATTTTTAAGCATATTTAAACGTATTAATCCTCACATTCTTAACGTAAATAGAATTCTGCCCGGCCAGCAAATTTGTATCCCCTTAAAGATATTAATCAGGGACTCCATGCTAGGCCAATCTTCCGGAATCGTTACCATCCCGTTTGTAACCATTTCAAATATCCCTGAAATTCTTAAAAACCATTCAACTGCATATAAAATAAAACAGGGAGATCGTTTATCACGGCTAATTGTGCAAGGCTACCGCACAGATGAGGTAACAACGGAATTATACAGGGAAGGAATGAAGTTGTTCATGCTTATCAATCCAGGGATTGTTGATCCAGATCTTATTCATGTCGGTCAAAAAATTTATATTCCTAATCCATCCATTAGAAACCAGCCCTGGTATAAATCCCTTTTTGATGCTTCCGGCAATATTGAAGAGAAAATTGCGCTGGGCGGTACAGATGCTTTCCGCACAATAGATACAGCGGCAGTTGCGACTGTAACAAGAAAAGAAGATATTACGCTGTCGCCTCTTGAGCAACTGGCTAATGCCCTGGATGCAAGGCTCCTGAATAAAGGCACATACTATTTTCCAATGCAGAGAGAAGAGGACTTCGGCTTAGATCTTTCCAGGTTTCCTGTTATAGAGCTTAAAAATCAAAGCAGAATAATTCTTCAAGAAGATGATATACAGGGATATGCTTTGAATGCGATAAGGTCATTTTGGAAGAATGTAATAATTGTTCCAGCTTCTCAGAAATCATCTTTAGACCAACTGTTTGATTCGGTTATTAGTTCAACATTCAAAGATAGTATAAAAAATAAATTGTCATTTTCAGATCAGGGGATGGAAGTAAATATTACTGCAAGGTGGATATTTGAGAAGCAATTGGGCGATGAAAATAAAGCCCATCCTGTTTGTATAAATTTTATTGAAAATCAGGATGAACGCACACCAGGTTCAATTTGCCGCTATCTTGAATCCCAAGGTGTAATTGTTAAAGAGATAATCAAAGATGGAAAAAATACAAAAAAACATAAGAAAGAAGATATTAACTACCGGCAATCCGATAAAAACATAACCTTTATCAACACACTGGAAATAAAAGACATTGTAAATGATTTGCTTAAAGCCATGGGTTATAAATATGAGCAAGATATCAACATTACATTTCCATACAAAGGCATTCAAGTTGAAGCCTTGTCAAATCTCATATCGTTAAAAGATGATACTCCGCTGATTGTTGACTTCGGGAATATTTATGGCGAGGCAATAATTGCTATTAAAAAGGCCGGCATGGAGGTTGTCCAGATAGATACAGGGGATAATATAAATACTGCTATACTAAAACTTCTTAAAGGTATCAGGCTTGATTACACAATCGATCCAATGTTTTTTGTTGCAAAAAGGCCTGAAAAACATAATACTTCGTTAACCATACCGGGATTTTTGGTTGCAGATTCAGAGGGCAACAACATACTTATAGCGACAGTTCCCTTACATAACGAGCTGATTCGATTTTTAAGGGATAGAGAATTAAAAGTAGTGATAGTTCAGCTACAAAGACACAAAGATTAGTAAAAGTTCACCACGGAAAGGCACGGAATTCCGTGAAAATCCGTGGTGAGCTTTTACAAAAAACTTATTTTGGAGTAGAAAGCATGAAAATAAAGCGTTTTGTTTTAAGTTTAAGCTTGTTATTATTTTTTTGTATTGCTTCTTGCGCTGCGAATATTGAAGTGCGAAAAAAACAGGAAGAAGCATCAAGAAGCCTCGGTGAAGCATACATGCAGCAAAGGGATTTTTCTTCAGCACTGAGGGAATTTCTAAAAGCAGAAAACCTATATTCCCAGGATCCCTATCTTCAAAATGACCTTGGTCTAGCATATATGGCCAAGGACCGGCTGGATCTTGCAATAAAACACTTTAAGAAAGCAGTGAAATTAAAGCCGGATTATACGCCGGCTAGAAATAATCTGGGAACAGCCTATCTTGCCAAAAAGGAATGGGATGGGGCAATAGCCTGTTTTAAGGAGATTATTGATGATGTCTTATATGCCACACCACACTATCCCCTTACGAACCTGGGGTGGGCATATTACAATAAGCAGGAATGCGAGCTTGCAGAAAAATATTATTGCGAGGCCCTTAAGCTGGAACCAAATTTTGTAATTGCTTTGCGTGGTCTCGGCCAAACTTATATAGCTATGAAAAGGCCTGCAGATGCTATAACGATGCTTGAAAAAGCAGTGAAAAATTATCCGCGTTCTGCTGAATCATATTTTTATCTGGCAAAGGCATACAGTTTGTCGCACGAATATAAAAAGGCAATTAGCGCTTATAAAGAGGTGATTGAGCTTGCGCCCGACAGCGCTTTTGCGCATGAGGCAGAAAAAGAGGCTGAAAAAATAAACAACTTGCCGTGAAAAAATCAGCTTTCCAAGCCTTTTTGTTCAAGTGTTACAATTTTTGGAGTAATAAATATCAGCAGTTCTTCTTTGGTGGCTTCTTTATCTGTTGATTTGAAAAGCCAGCCAAGGAATGGAATTTTTGATAACCCGGGGACGCCCGTATCTTTAAAGCTTTTTGTTGTTTGAATAATGCCTCCGATTACAATTGTGTCTCCATCATTGACCAGAAGCTCGGTATGAGCATTCTTGGTCTTGATAGCCGGTGCCTCCTGTACCGTTTTACTCCAGTCAGGCTCGTCCTTTTGGACGTCAATTATTAGATTTATTCTTTTGTCATCGCTTATATGGGGAGTTACCTCAAGTTTTAAGGTCGCTTCTGCATATTCAACCGATATAGTGCCTTCTGCGGTCTTTTCGGGATATGGTACTTTATCGCCCCGCTGGATTATGGCCTTTTTGTTGTCAAGCGTTACAATTTTTGGTGCGGAAATTATTTTGGCCTTTCCCTGGGATTCCATTGCCATCAGTGTAGCATCCAGTAAAAATGGCGTGCCGGTAATCTTCGAAAAATTAAAGCCTATGCTCATTGCGCTTGATGTAAGGGGAGCATTCATTGCCATGTTTCCACTATAAGGAAAACGGTCCCCAAGTATATGGGAGCCGCTCGACGATATATCCCACTCGATTCCGATTTCCCTTGAAAAATTGCTGGTAGCTTCCACTATTCTTGCCTCGATAATTACCTGAGGGGTTACCTTGTCGAGATTTTTTATTATTTCCCTGGCCTTATTTATCTTTTCAGCGACATCTGTTATAATTATAATATTGGTACGCTTGTCAGCACCGACGCTGCCTCGTTCGGTTAATATATCTTCAATTCTCGGCTTTATATTTTTTTCTGCATCACTGTAGTTAACGGGAATATATTCTGTAACAAGCGGTTGCAAGGCTTTTTTCTCTTCTTTTGCTTTTAACAGCTCGTTATGTTGCTCCCCTTCTTTTTTAAGTGTTTCCGCAGTGGCGATCCTTATTATATCTCCCTCAAAAATCTTGTCTAGCTGGTTCATTTTGAGGACCAAGTCGAGTATCTGATCCCAGGGCACAGGTTTATCTAAAGTCAGAGTAACTTTGCCGGCAACATATTTATCAATTGCAAAGTTTTTTCCGCTTACCTCTTGTAATATTCGAAAAACATTTTTAATGTCAGTTTCATAAAAGTCCAGGGCTATTTTTTCGCCGGTATATATTTTTTTAGAAGTTACGCCTTCAAGAGCTTTTTCAACAATTTCTACTTCTTTTTCTATTTTTTCTTCATCATTTTCCTCTTTATGAACAGTCTGAGCCATAACTTCCTTCCATGCAGGAAGTTTAGCATCTTCTAATGGCTTGGGCGCTATTGTTGATGCTTCGAAATGGACTAATAACAGATCCTTATTTTGTTCAATAAAATAAGGCACGGACTCCCGCAGCTCAATTGTGAGCATGGAAGTATTTTCCATAGCAGGTGTTTGAACGGGTATGATTTTATCTACTGCGCTTTCAAAACGGGTAGTAATCAGCGGAAACTTGCGGTAATCCGGCAATCTGGTATTCAGCAGTTTTAGTTGTAACAATTGGGGGGAAGCTTTTTTTATTTTATATTCAACAGGTCTGGTTGTTCCAATAATGATGGTTGATTTTCCGGCCTCTTCACTGGAAAAATCAATACGATTAACCCATGCGGGCTTTTTGGCTTTTTCTTCCGGTTTTTCTATCGGCTCAGAGGAAGATAAGCTTGGGGAAGATAAGGCTTTAGATGGCTTGGAAAATGATATTTTAAGGCTATTTTCTTCATTAGCTGCTTTATAGGGAACATCTTTTTTTAATGATATTTCGATCCTGGATTTATGACCTTCTTCAGTTAGTTCGGAAGCTTTTATTGAGCTGATTATTTCGCTTTCCGGCGAAATATTTGTTTTGATATTATCAAGAAGAGCGGTTTCAGGAAAGTAAAGCAGCACAGCCAGGGGAAGGGGTTGTTTAACAGACATGTAAGTCAACACACGATTCCCCTTAACCAATACATTAAATGATTCTGAATCCTCGGAAGTGCTTATTTCAGTAATAAGCTTTGGTTCAGGGGAAATTTCCATATCTTTTTTTGCAGCCATATTTTGAGCACATCCTGTAAATACTGCTATTAAAATTACCAGGAAAATGGCTGTCGCCCTGATTTTTGACAATTTATAATTTCCGTAATTCATATTATTCTTCTCCAGGAGGCTTCTGAAGTTTAAGTTCTCTTTTAACAAGACTTGTTTTGCCTAATATGCTTTCAGCTTCTTCTTCTACAACTACACGGCCCTTTAATATTTTTATTACCCTGCCTGAATTAATGCCTATGCGGGTGCCTTTTTTTATTACAAACCCCTTGCCAGACGCATCTTCTACAAGCGCCTTGTTTCCACTTGATGCGAAGATTATTCCAACAAGCTTCAATTGACTCAGGTCAACCTTTTCAATAGGGGTGAGCGGAATACGTTTTTTCTTTTTTCTATCATTTTGATCAGCAAAGATGGAAGATTTATCTCTGAAAATTGAGGCAAATGGATCTATTTTACCTTCAACCTTATAAGTGACAGTTGTTTCTGGTAATTCGACTGTTTTATCAGGCTTTTGATCAGGGACAGCATCTGTTTTACTGGTTACTGGTTTTAATGCTTGTTTTTTTATTTCAGGCTTTGGGATTTCATTTTTTTGGTCTTTTTTAACTGGCTGCTTTTCCTTTTTTGGCATTACAATCTTTTTACTGATAACCGTTGCTTTTCGGGGCGTTTCTGGTTGATCGTTGCAGCCATAATACAAGAAAAGACATGTTATGCAGATCATATTTAATATTTTGATAATATATTTACGCATCGGCTTTTAACCTTTAACCCTGAACCCCTGAACGCTTACTATTTCTTTTTCGCTGTGTTTGCCGCATCCTTTTCTTCAGTTTCTACAAATCTGTAGGTTACAGCCGTACAGGAAGTGTTGAGCATATCCCCGTCCCTGGGTGTGGCCATCACAATATTTTTTATGTTTACTATCCTGTATAATCTTGAAACGTTATCAAAGAACAGTCCAACATTGTGGTAATTGCCAGCAATTTTAATTGAAACAGGAATTTCAGCATAAAAATCTTTATTAATTTCTGATTCAGGTTGAAATAAAAGAAATTCCAGGCCAGCTTCCTTGCCGGATTCGCTAATGCTGGTTAGCAAAGAAGGAATTTCTTTTTTGTCAGGCAAAGCTTTCATGGCGAGTTTGTATTTAGCTTCCGCCAATTTCATATCTTTTCTATATTTGTTAAGCTTAGCAGCCTTTTTTTTGACCGAAATAAGTTTTTTTTCAAGATTTTTGTATTCCGAATTTAATTGGTTCAGGTTTTCAAATTTTGGAAGATATGAAAAATAAACAAACAACCCTGTAATTACAATGAAAGTCGCAACACATATCAGGATTCTATGAACTTTTGATATGTTTCCAGCTTTTTCAAATAAGGGTTCAATAGGTTTTAAAGAAATGTCGAATTTCTTCATTATTTATTTGCCTTATCGGTAGCAGCTTTATCACTATGTATTTTATTGCAAAAAATTACAAATCCCTTAAGATTTGTATGCTTATTATACGTTTCTTGTTTCAGGTTTATTAAATTTACGCTGTCAAAAAGTTTTGAGCCTTCCAGTCGGGTCATAAAATCAGCCACTGTTTTATTATCAAGGGCTAACCCTTTAATTGTGACCACTTCTTTTTTTGCCTCAAGAGATGTAAGCCACATCCGTTTTGGAATCACCATAAATGTCATTATATCAAGAAGACGGACAGGCTCTTTGCGAGCAAGCGCAAGATTTTTTATTACTCCCGTTTTTTTATTGAGGACATCCAGCCTGTTTTTGATATCCATCACTTCTCTATTTATCTTGTTGTATTTGGATAGTTCATTTTTAATGTTTTCTATTTTAACATTATAGACGTCAATCTTATTGTTCAACAATATATTATAATAATACATGGAAAGAGTGACAAATATAATTGAGAGAAAAAATGTTGAGACCTGGAGACGTATGTTCTCTTTTTTGCGTGCAGCTCTATAAGGTAGTAGATTAACTTTTATCATTTGTCATCAACTCTTCTTAAGGCAAGCCCCATGCATATAGATGCTTGAGGAGCTATCTGCTCAAGGTATGAAGGATTAAAATGCTTATCTATATGTAACTTTTTGAAAGGATTGATAGTTTCTATATCAGATGATGTTTCAGTTGCCAGAAGTTGACGGAATTCCTTAATATGGGCGCCACCGCCGCTGAGCATAATACTTTTTATCTGTTCATCAGGGTTTGCCGAATAATAAAAGTCAAGTGCACGTTTTATTTCGATACTCCATTCGGAAACCACAGATAAAACAATTTGTTTTAGATCATCAGGAGATATTTTGTCCGCCTGTTTACCAAGCTTAAGCTGTTCGGCTTCTGCAAAAGAACAGTCTATAAGAGAGATTATCTTTTGATTTATCTGGCTGCATCCCATGGAAACATCTCTCATGAATACAGAAGAATGGCTTTTCAGTATGTTCAAAGATGTCTTGTTTGCTCCTATATCTATCAGCACTACATTTTCATCAGTTAACTCATAATTAGCTTCGAAAATATTTTGCAGGGCAAAGGCATCAACATCAATTATACATGGGTTAAGTCCGGCCATTTGAACAAGATTAATATATTCGCTAATCATTTCCTTTTTGGCTGCAACCAGGATAACGCTCATTTGATCTGAGTCGGCTTCATTTTCTCCCAGGATTTGATAATCTATATTAACCTCGCTGATGTCGAAAGGGATATATTGTTCTGCTTCCAGATGAATGGTTTCCTGGAGTTGTTCTTCAGTTACGGTTTGTACGTCTATTTTTTTGACAATAACTGAATAACCTCCAATTGATACGGCAACGTTTTTCCCTTTTATGCTATTCGCCTCAAATAGTTGACGAATTGAGTCCGCAATATTTTCAGGGTCATTTATATTGCCTTCTTCGATTGCTCCCGGGGCAATACTTGTCATTCCGAAATTCTTCAGGGTGAACCCCTTTTTTGTTACCATAATTTCCCCGGCCTTTAAAGCGCTGGAGCCAATATCAAGGCCTACTAAGCGAGGAGATTTTCCAAATATCATTTGCTATGCCCTTAATCGCCAAATACTTTGTTTTTATCCGAAAGTTTAAATCCCAGGGCCAAAAGAATCTTTCTTTTGGTTTCCATGCGGCACGGCATGTTTTTTTCTATTCGAGCAATAGTGATCGGAGAGACCTTTGCTTCTCTTGCAAGTTCGGACTTGCTCATCATACGGGATTCTCTAATTTTTTTTAAAGAGTTGCCGCTCATAAAAAACCTTACTTTTCGTCATGCATTGTTAATAAGGAACGTGGACGAAATAACTTCCCCAACTATGCATCACAGCTTCAGGCCGCCTTTGTCCGGTCTCAAATCACAAAACTATTGAAATAGCTCGCTATTCCTTCAACTTTTGTGATCTGAGATCGAACAAATTCGACCCAAATCTGTGCGCCTACTTGAGGAAGTTATTTCGTCCACGTTCCTAAGTTAAATATTTTTCCAGAACTGTGGATTAATTGCATAATATTATTATTAAGTCAAGTTAATTATGCATAATTATACATAACTACATTATGCTGTGCTTCTAATTATTTAACAACTATATATAGTGTAACTATTCAGGTGGATAGCCTGAAGGCTGAAGCTCCCTGACAGCCTTCC
>QMMZ01000006.1 GCA_003647525.1 Deltaproteobacteria bacterium
CTATGGAGGTTGTTTAAATACGGTTGTCGGTTTACGGTTGGCGGATCACGGTTAACTGATGAGTGCCAAGACATCGGTGACCTTATTTCTCGTTCCCATGTTCCAGCGTGAGAATGCATCCCATAAGGGTTCCCACGCTGGAGCATGGGAACCAGGCAACCGTAAACCGTGAACTGTGAACCGTGAACTATCATAAAATATCTTTATGATAGTTCTGCAGGGACTTGACTTTAGACTGTCCTTTTCTTCGAGCAGCAATTCCCCTTGCAGCAGCAAGAGAGGCGGCTATTGTAGTAATATTCAAAATTTTATAATTAATAGCTGTTTTACGAATATAGGAACTGTCTGTCTTGCCCTGTTTCCCGCTCGGCGTGTTTATTACGAGCTGAATTTCTTTGTTTTTAATTGCATCAACAAGGTTGGGTCTGCCATATCCCAGTTTTGGGACAGGTTTTGAATCTATCCCATGTTCTGTAAAGAATTGATGCGTCCCTTTTGTTGCCACTATGTTAAATCCAAGCTCCTTGAAGACCCTTGCAGCTTCCAGCGAACCCGGCTTGTTTTTTTCCGCAATGGTAAACAGAACCGTTCCTTCAATTGGCAGTGATGACTGTGTTGCTTCCTGTGATTTGAAGAATGCCAGGCCAAAGGAATTCGCCAGCCCCAGAACTTCTCCTGTTGACCGCATCTCAGGGCCGAGAAGCGGATCTACTTCCGGGAACATGTTGAACGGGAAGACCGCTTCTTTTACTCCGAAATGTTTGATCTGTTTTTGCGTAAGACCAAGATCCGATATTGTCTTACCCAGCATGATCTGTGTGGCAAGCCGAGCCATGGAGATATTACAGACTTTAGAAACTATTGGCACTGTACGTGACGCTCTTGGGTTTGCCTCCAAAATGTAAACTGTGTCATTGGCTATAGCATACTGGATATTCATAAGCCCGATGACATTTAACTCGATAGCGATTTTGCGTGTGTATTCACAGATAGTTTCAATGTGCTTGGGAGGAATACTGACGGGCGGGATTACGCAGGCAGAGTCACCTGAATGCACACCTGCAAGCTCGATATGTTCCATAACAGCAGGAACAAATGCGTCAGTTCCGTCTGAAATTGCATCTGCTTCAGCTTCAATGGCATTTTCAAGGAACTTGTCAATTAAAATAGGCCGTTCCGGTGAAATATCTACAGCCGCCGCCATATAATGTTTGAGCATTTCTTCGTCATGTATAACTTCCATCCCGCGTCCGCCCAGAACATAAGAAGGGCGAACTATAAGAGGATAAGCGATATTTTTTGCAATATCCAAAGCTTCCTTAAATGAATGAGCCATGCCGGATTTAGGTTTAGGAATTCCCAGATTTCTCATCATTTTGTAGAAACGGTCACGGTCTTCCGCAAGATCTATGGCTTCAGGAGATGTGCCGAGTATTTTTACACCAGCTTCAGCCAGATCATTTGCAATGTTCAGCGGTGTTTGCCCTCCATACTGTACAATTACTCCTTCAGGCTTTTCCTTTTCGTAAATACTTAATACATCCTCTACTGTAAGAGGTTCAAAATATAATTTATCCGAAGTGTCGTAGTCTGTGGAGACTGTTTCAGGGTTGCAGTTGACCATTATGGATTCATATCCTGCATCGCGGCTGGCAAAAGCCGCATGCACACAGCAATAGTCAAATTCAATGCCCTGGCCAATCCGGTTTGGTCCGCCGCCGAGAACCATAATTTTTTTACGGTCGCTTACTTTTACTTTATCAGATGCATTATAGGTAGAGTAGTAATAAGCTGCATCTTCTTCAACACCACTTACCGGAACAGGTTCCCATGCTTCGACTATATTTAATGAAATGCGTTTTCCACGGATATCCTTTTCAGGAATGTCAAGAAGCCCGGCAAGATACTTATCTGCAAATCCATCTTTTTTAGCCTGCGCAAGCAGATCATCCGGAAGCATCCGGCCTTTGTGTTCTAAAATTTTATCTTCGAGTTCTACCAACTCTTTCATCTGTTTAATAAACCATGATTTTATATGAGTTTTTTCATAAAGAACCTGGATATCCGCACCTTTGCGCAACGCTTCGTACATGATGAAGTGTCGTTCACTGCTAGGAAAGTTCAGCATATGCATTAATTCGTCCAATGATTTATTGTTGAAGTCTTTGGCAAATCCAAGCCCATATCGGCTAATTTCCAGCGAACGTATAGCTTTCTGAAATGCCTCCTTATAATTTTTTCCTATGCTCATTACTTCACCAACTGCGCGCATCTGGGTACCGAGCTTATCTTCTACTCCTGGAAATTTTTCAAAGGCCCACCTGGCAAATTTAACTACAACATAATCACCGGATGGAGTATATTTGTCCAGGGTTCCATCCCGCCAGTAAGGAATTTCATCAAGAGTAAGGCCCCCGGCGAGAAGCGCTGAAATTAAAGCAATTGGGAAGCCGGTTGCCTTTGAGGCCAGCGCTGATGAACGAGATGTCCTGGGATTGATTTCTATAATCACAACTTTTCCAGTTTTTGGATCATGTGCGAATTGAATATTGGTGCCTCCGATGACTTCTATTGCCTCAACAATATCATAAGAGTATTTCTGAAGACGTTTCTGAAGTTCGCTATCAATTGTCAACATTGGCGCTGTGCAGAATGAATCTCCTGTGTGAACGCCCATTGCATCAACGTTTTCTATGAAGCACACAGTGATCATCTGATTTTTGGAATCACGGACAACTTCCAGTTCAAGCTCTTCCCAGCCCAGCACGGATTCTTCGACTAAAACCTGATTTGCTATACTTGCAGCTATGCCGCGAGCAGCTATTGTACGAAGTTCTTCAACATTGTAAACAAGACCGCCTCCTGTTCCTCCCATGGTGTATGCCGGACGTATTACAACAGGGTAACCAAGCTTTTCCGCAATTTTTTCCGCATCCTCGACGCTGTCAACAGCCTGATTGCCTGGCATTTCAATCCCGAGTCGATTCATGGTTTCCTTAAATGCTGTACGGTCTTCCCCGCGCTCAATAGCATCAATCTTAACTCCGATGACCTTAACGCCGTATTTTTCGAGAATGCCCGCTTTTGCCAGTTCGGATGAAAGATTAAGTCCTGTTTGGCCACCCAGGTTAGGCAGTAAAGCATCTGGACGCTCAACCTCGATAATCTCTGTTAATACCTTCAGGTTGAGAGGTTCTATATAAGTTACGTCTGCCGTTCCAGGGTCCGTCATTATAGTTGCTGGATTCGAGTTCACCAGTACTATCTCGTAACCAAGGCTTCGCAAAGCCTTGCAGGCCTGTGTTCCTGAATAATCGAACTCGCATGCCTGGCCGATTATTATTGGACCTGAACCGATAATTAATATTTTATTGATGTCGTTACGTCTGGGCATAGAAACTCCTTTGATTGTGATTATAATACCTTAGTACTTTGAAATATATCCGCTTCAGGTGTGATCAATTTCAAAACAGCAAACTGTTTGCTGTTTTGAAATTGATCACACCTGAAGCTCATGCACGGCCGGTTTTTGTTTCATAAAACTAAAATATTACCTTTGACTCAATTTTTAGACATAGTCATAACTTTTGGTATTATTTATGAAATCTAATGGCTGGACTATTTAAAATGTGGCACCTGCATTTTTTACATCGAATCTATACACCTTATTGTTATGAATGACAACTTTCATTTAAATTTTTTGAGTTGATTGTAATTCTTGCAACAATTTGATATTAATTGAGTGATCGAGTGATTGACTACTTGACTGGGCGTATCCACAAGTTGGGGGGAAGCATCGTTTTGTCCCTATGGGACAGGATAAGAATTCCCTCTAACTCGTGGATATGTCCTATTCGACTATTGACAGGCATTAGTGCCTTTGTGACTGAACTATAGACTTTCAGATAATTAATTTCACTGCGTTATCAGTCGTCGACGTATAACTAATACGCCTTCCTCCTTCTGGCCTTGTGAAATTAATTATCTGAAAGTCTATATTACCTTTTTCGAAGCTGTTAATATTGAATTATGAGAAAAATAAATTTAAATTTTGTTCTAATTGCGGTCCTGTTTTTAAGCTCATGCGGGTTAAAAGATATTTTTTTGCCTGTTCCTGTCAAGCTTGGCCCCGGGGATGAGTTGTTTTTAAAAGCAGAAAAATTGTATCAGGCTGAATTATACGAGAAAGCCCTTAATGCTTATAATGAGTATCTTTTTAGATTTCCTGACAGACCTCTTGCCGATGCCGCGCTCATGAAAACAGGGGCAATTTATACGGTTCTTGGAGATTATGCAGAAGCGCGTGATAGCTATAAACGTTTGCTTGTTGAATATTCTGACAGCTCTTTTGTGCCTGATGCAAGAGTTGAAATGCTGGTTACATTTTATAATGAAGGTAAATACGAAAAACTAATAAAGGAAGCTGACAGCGTTTTGGAAAAAATTGTATCCAGGATTCATATTCTGAGAATATATGTTCTGGTTGGTGATACTTATATTGCAATCGGTTTACCGCTGGATGCTTTACCTTTTTATACATCAGCATTTGAGATGTCAAAAGATCCGGAAAGAGAGGCAGTTGTTTCGAAACTTAAGGAGACAATCGTACAGCTTGATAAAACTGATATTATGTCCATTGTAAAACACATGGGATATAAACCGCCTGCAGGTATGCTTATGTATCTGTACGGCCTTAAAAAGGCTGAAGAGGAGCAATATGATGACGCTGTAATGATGCTTTCCGGCTTTGTCGACAGGTTTCCTGAGCATAATTATGCCGGGCAGGCGAAAAAGATTATAGAAGAACTCAGCACAAAGGCTGTTTACAGCCGCTATACCATAGGTTGTTTGCTTCCTCTTAGCGGTTATTACAAAGACTTTGGCGCCAAGGCATTGAGAGGGATTGAACTTGCACTTGGGCAATTTTGCGTTCAGGGAGATCGGCGGTCTGTTAAAATAATAATAAAGGATACAGGTTCTGATCCGGATGTTGCCGCCAATGCTGTAAAAGAGTTGTTTGAAGAACATGTTGCAGCGATTATCGGACCAATTTTTACTGCCGAATCTGCGGCTTTAGAAGCGCAAAGCAGGGGGCTCCCTATAGTTACTATAACTCAGAAAGGTAATATAGCTGATATCGGAGATTATGTTTTCAGAAATTTTTTTACCCCCAAAATGCAGGTTGAAGCAATTGTTTCTTACGCAATTGAAGATCTTGAGCTGAAAAATTTTGCAATCCTTTATCCGAATGAAAATTATGGTAAAGTATTTATGAGTCTTTTCTGGGATGAAGTTATGACTCATGGCGGGAAAGTAGTCGGAGTTGAATCGTACGAGCTTGACAGCACTGATTTCGCTGATCCAATAAAGAAGCTTGTTGGCCTTTACTATGAATTGCCGGAAGATCTGAAAAATACAGACGAGCTGATTGAAGGCGAAGACAAAAGCGATGGTTTTGAAGAAGTTAAGGATAAAAATGAGGATGATGAGCCTGTAGAGGATGAGGAACTTATAGAGGAAGAGGATGATGGGCCGGAGCCTGTTATTGATTTTGATGCTATATTTATTCCTGACTCACCGAAAAGAGCAGGACTTATTATTCCTCAGTTGTCGTTTTATGATGTTGATAATGTATATCTTTTTGCTACCAATCTATGGCATTCAGACATTTTAATCAAAATGGCGCACCAATATGCACAAAATGCCATAATGCCCGATATCTTTTTTGCAGAAAGCTCTTCAGAAAAGGTGAGAAATTTTGTCAGGACTTTTGAGAAGACTTTCGGGGAGAAGCCTGATTTCATAGAAGCTGTAGCTTATGATACAGCAATGATGTTGTTTCAGATAGTCAGCCGTCCGGATGTCCGATTCAGAAGCGCAGTAAAAAATGAGCTAATGAAACTTAGTAATTTTCAGGGGGTGACGGGTCTTACTTCATTTGATAATAACGGGGAGCTTAAGAAAGATCTTTATCTTCTTAAAATTAAGGGTAATAAATTTGTTGAGCTGGAATATTAACTGTTGTCGGTTCACGGTTTTCAGTTTACGGTTGCTCAAAACATAAAACAGTTAACTGTAAACCGACAACCGTGAACGGTTAGTCATTCTTAAATGAACTTTGTCCTGTTGCATGAAGCACACTTAGCCACAATTTACCGTTTGGATCAATTCTTTTTCGCTTGCCGGCTGAGGCACCCATTGGGATATGAACAAAATAGTTGTTCCAGTGACCGATTAGAACTCTCGTTTTTCCTGCCATGCCGGCATGAACAGCGTCGCGTCCCAGAAAGCTGCAAAAAACATGGTCATTTGCATTTGCCGGCAGACTCCTGATCATATAACTGGGATCAATATATTTAAGTGATATATTAATGTTTTTGGATTTGAAATAGGATATTATTTTGTCTTTTAAAAACAGACCGATATCCTTGAGCCTGATGTTTCCTGATTCATCACGTTCATTTTCATCGATTTCAAAAAACTTCTGGCCTGTTCCCTCAGCCACCAGTATTACTGCATGTTTCCTGAGATGAATACGCTTTTCAAGCGCGTTTAGAAAACCTTTCGGCCCTTCAAGATCAAAATCCACTTCCGGTATCAGCACAAAGTTTACATTCTGTTGAGCAAGGGCGCTTGTTGCCGTTATAAAACCGGAATACCTTCCCATAAATTTTATAAGTCCTATTCCGTTTGGATATCCTACAGCTTCATTGTGGGCTCCCCTGATCGCTTGTGTAGCCATGTCGACAGCGGTATCAAAACCGAAAGTCCTTGATACCATATAAATATCATTATCTATTGTTTTCGGTATCCCAATAACGCTTATTTTCAGGCCAATTTTTGTTATTGTATCTATTATCCTGGTTGCAGCCATAAGTGTTCCATCGCCACCGATCATAAAAAGGATGCCTATGTTCATTTTCTTAAGGGTATTGACAATATCTCCTATTGACTGCGCTCCTCTTGAAGATCCTAAGATGGAACCACCCATTTCAAGTATATTGACAACTGATTCAGGTTTAAGATCCATTATCTCATGGCCGTATTTTGGAATAAAGCCCTGGAGACCGTATCTTATACCATAGATATTCCGGACCCCGTAACTGTAATGAAGTTCCAGAACTATTGAACGAATTATATCATTCAGACCAGGGCATAGCCCGCCGCATGTTACAATTGCACACCTTAGTTTGCCGGGATCGAAAAATATTTTGCTTCTGGGACCAGCCATTTCAAATGATGTGGGTATTTCCCCTGCCTTGACTGTTTTTATAAGCCTCTCAAATTTTACGTCTATTAATACCCTGTCATTATCGGAAACAAAATTTTGACTTTTTGCGCTTTTTTCCCATCTGCTAATCGGTGATAATATTTCTGGATCACCTAAAGTCTCTATTTCTGTGTCGATGGAATTATAATCCATAACCAACCTCAACTGTTTTTACTTACCATTAAATTTAAAATCACCTTTACCTAATATATCGTGGAGATGCAGAATACCCTCAACTTTTCCAATTGAATTAGTTGTTGGGAGGATAGTTATCTGATACTGTTCCATTATGTTAAGTGCATCGTAAGCCGGAGAATCAGGGCTGACAGTTCGTGGATTTTTTGTCATAACATCTTCGACTGTAAGTTCAAACATATTCTTTTTCTTTGCAATAATACGCCTTATATCACCATCGGTTATTATACCTGTAAGGATTTTATCTTTTGTTATTACAAGAGTCGTTCCCAGTTCAAGACGATTGATTTCATCTATAGCGATTTCCATGCTTGTTCCCGCAAAAACTCTTGGCACAGCCTCTCCTGTCAGCATGATATCTTTAACTTTACTGGAAAGCCGCTGACCCAATATGCCTCCTGGATGAATTTTTTTGAAATCGCTGGGTTTAAAATGTTTTTTGTTAATAAGGACAACAGCAAGCGCATCCCCCATTGCAAGCATGGCGGTTGTGCTGGCAGTAGGTGCAAGGCCTAAAGGGCATGCTTCTTTTTCGACACCAACGTTAATTACTATATCACTGTGTTTTGCCAGGGTTGAATGTATATTCCCTGTAAAAGCTAAAACCTTGCACCCTATCTTGCATATGCTTGGTAAAAGGATATTAAGCTCATCGGTTTCACCACTGTAGGAAAGAGCAATAAATATATCATCCTTACATACTATGCCAAGATCTCCGTGCATGGCTTCAACAGGATGTAAAAAAATTGATCTTGTGCCTGTGCTGTTCAGGGTGGCTACGATCTTTCTGCCCACTATTCCGGATTTGCCGATACCACCTACTATTACACGACCCCTGGAATTGAAGATAAGTTCCACCATCATAGAGAAATTATCGTCAATTCTGTCTGTCAATCCAAGTATGCCCTCTGCTTCTATTTTAAGAACCTCAATTGCTTCTTTAATTATCATATATATTATTTCCTTTCATCTCTCATTTCTACCTATTTTCAATGCTAAGGGCTAAACGCTAATGGCTAACCGCACAGGTTGCAATTATTCAACACAGTCTGCCATGTGAAATCATGTTTGCTTTTATTTAACCGGGGTCAGCTACGCAAGTCCCCGGATATTTATTCCAGCCACTTTTCCTGTGGTATGAGTAGAAAGTCCTGCAGAGGAATCCCCTGGGCTCCTACAAGCAATTTTCTTTTAACATTAAATTCTTTTGAAAAAGCCTCAATACCAGGAATACTTGTTTTCCGGAGGTTGCTTTTTACCTCGATGGCGACCAGATTATTCCCTTGCCGTAAAACAAAATCTACTTCTCGATTGCGGCTTGAGCAATAAAAAACTTCTGCCATAGTATCCTTAAGTCCATTGACCAGTGTGGCGCCGACCGCCGATTCAACCAATCTGCCCCAGTATTCAGGATTACTTTTGGCTTCGGCAAGAGTAAGTTGTGACGGTGCTGTCATAAGAGCAGTATTGAGCACCTGGAGTTTTGGAATAGATGCCCGCTGGCGAATTTTCTGTCCCGCATATTTAGGCAAACCCATCAACAATCCCGCTCCTTGAAGCAGATTTAAATAATTAGCAAGAGTGGTGGTATTGCCGGCATCCTGAAGCTGTCCCAGCATTTTTTGATATGAAAGAATTTGTCCTGAGTATGTGCAACCAAGCTCAAAAAGACGACGAAGAAGAGCGGGTTTATCCACCCGTTTCATAAGCAGGATATCTCGTGAGACCGTGGTCTCTATAAGAGAATCCATAATATAATTAGACCACCGTTTGTGATCATTGATCAAATCCGCAGAACCAGGATATCCTCCATAGAAAATATATTGCTCAACGTTCCATCCAAAGGCCTTGCGCATTTCCGAAAAAGACCAGTGGGTAACAGGGATAGTCTCAAACCGTCCAGCAAGACTTTCTGATAGTCCACTCTGTATTAGAAGAGGTGAAGAACCGAGTGCAATCACATACAGCGAAAGACCTTTTGCGGAATCTTCATCCCACAGGCGCTTAACCGTTTCAGACCATCCAGTAATCTTCTGAACCTCATCGAGAACAAAAAGTGCCTTATTGTTTTTTTTATGCGCGCTGTTTCCCATTGTTGTTCAATCCATGAGGCGCTTTTCAAAGTTGGTTCATCTGCTGAAGCATAATGGCTTGGCATACTAATTTCATCAATAAGCTGGCGAGCGAGGGTGGTCTTGCCGGTTTGCCTGGGGCCTGACAAGATCTGAATAAAGCGCCTTGGTTCGGAAACTCTGTCAAAAATAACTTTATAAACTTGTCTCTTAAACATCTATATTATCCAATAGTTAACAAATTACTCAATATTATGAGTAAATTTACTCAACGTGTTGAGTATTTGTTTAATTACCCCGTCAACTTATAAACTAATGTACCCGCAAGTCCGCTGTTTCATGTTCGATTCTTCTCATGCAGTTTTTCACGGGGACGGTCCAATACAGGAATGTCTGAAATTTTCTTCGTCACTGCTCCCCCTTTTCTTGAAGGAACTCTTATGTCAGTTTTTTAAATTGAACTCTCAGAACCTTCCCTGCCTTAATATGCCTTTCATACGTTTTCTGATAATGCCTCGGATAGAGATTTCTTTTTCTGTACCCGGTATCGAGCAAGGCTTTTTCAACGCTGATCGACTGGTTATCGAGCTTCATATATGCAATCAGCTTTATTGCTGCTGCATCACAACTACAAAATATTACATCTTTTTTCGCGTTTATCATGTATGCAATCGACTCCAGTTCACCAGCATCAATACCAAGTCGTGCTTCTTTCGCTTCATTCCGCCCATGCATCAAGCTATCGATATCAACATTGTCTATGATTGTAACTGTATCTCTTATGTATATCTCTTGCCGTTGTCCGTCTTTTTTAAAATACTTTGTCTCGCCAACAACTGTCCTGGTCACAGACATTTCATAAGCTTTTATGAATTTTTCAAACAAGCCGAGAGTATGAAGATCCATGATCACATCGGCATCAAGCAACAGCAATTTTTTCATAGTTCTCTTCCACAAATCCTGCTTTAGCAAGACAATCATCTACTTCAGCCCTGTCGATTTCGAGATATTCCGCAAAAGTGCCGCGCGATATCTTGCCTTCCATCAGGCACCTGCATGCAAGAGATATATAACGAGCGGGGAATTTAGATGGCTCAAATTTCTCATACAAACCTTTACGTATCGTGCGGTCGAGATCTCTGAACCTCGGATCACCAAGTATTTTTTTCACCTGCGCCGGCTTGAGTTTTTTTAGATTCACAAGCCTCCATGAGATCGCTTCCGTGGACGCACCAAAATCCTTGGCAATTTCTATGAGATCCACTTTTTTGATTTCACTATTCCGGACAATTTCTTTGAGAGTCCCCATAAGATGAATTTCAGGAAGAAGCAGGCTTGACGCAAAGATGTCAGCGTATTGTTCCGGTCTGGTCTTTTTCGTACCATCACCAATCTCTTTAATAGAAAAGACATCCCACGTTATTATATGAAACAATTCATGAGCCAAATCAAAATTTCTCCTCCATGGCGCATCATTTAAATTAATGAGGATACCAACACCTAAGGCATTGTCCACAATGCTGGCACCTGAAAGGCCGCCATCCAGAGGTAAATGTAGGATTTTAAAACGAAGATTGTTTTCGAGCACATTAAGTAGATTCGAGGCAGGCCGTGAACCCAGGTCCATTATTTTGTGAATGTGACTACCAAGTTTATCCGCCATTGCAAAACCATCGCCCGCAAAATCATCACGGCCAAAGGGTGATCGAATTTCCGTCCAGCTCTGCTTCAGACCGAGGAGTTCTTCTAAAGTACTGTATCGTTCGAGAAAGGAAAGAAATAGTCGTTGCTCTTTGGTCACATCCCTTGTTTCTATTTTTCTCCATAAGGGTGTCGGTTCAGGAATAACTGTTGGTTCAAAAAAATAATCCAGACTTCTGCCGTATAAACGGGCTATCTCGATCAGTTCACCAGCACTGATGTTTCTATCGCCTTTTTCTATTGACGATAAGGTCTGGTAATTTTTGAATCCCAATTGTTGCGCTGCTTCAGCGATGGAAAAGCCCGCCGATTTTCTGGCTTCTACAATCCTTTGATGCAACGCACCTACCATTTTTTGGGGTTTCATGAGAACCTCCCTAATAAAAACATCTTATATTTATTTTGCATATTTAATATTATAGATAAGATATTCTTATGCCAGTGTCAACCCTTATAATGACCGCAAAAGTACATTACCTTTGCTGTAATTCGTATATTACGTAAATAAAAAAATACGGAATGTATTTTTAAAAATATTTTATCAGGGACAAAATACGTGCTTTATAGCAAACTCAATTATCGTATAATTGAAATATGTTATCATATCACTAAGTTATGACTGATCGACAAGCCTTGGTCTTGTTGTTTTCCTTTTGATTTTGTTTTTTGGCTTTATATTCAATTTAGACCGTTCTTCCTTGATGCGTTTCAACAATTCCGTAGCAGGCTCGTCGGTCGAGTCCTGTGGTACGAGTTCGCCGCGGAAGGCTTTAGCAAGGATAGATTGGGTGAGTTTGTCAACATAGGTTCTGGCTTTTTTATAGCGTTCTTCAATCTGGTCGGCGATTTTGAAGAATGCTTCTACAAGGCGGACGATTTCTTGTTGCTCTGCAAGAGGTGGAATTGGCAAGTGAAGAGATGCAACTTGTGGCTGACTCACTGTTGCCATCCCAACAGTTTGTTTTGCTTTTTCCCTAAATACATCTCTGACAATTCTGGTCATAAAACAATAATTTACATAATCAGGCAAAATACTATTTTCAACGAGCCCCAGTCTAATTTTTTATTTTCAAAAACTACAGGTTCGCTGGTCTGCTTTATAATCGCAGCTTTTCCTACTACATCAAAATATTTGACATGCTCCAGCGTCTTTTTGAATCGATCAAGCAATGCATAGCCTGGTTCATTTGTAAAAAAGGTTGTGTCGGTAATCATCTGACTCTTTCTTGTTATATTGAGTAACGTCTATCCAGAAATGCGGTTCGTACTTTGGACGATTTTAATTATAAAATTTCAATATCATGCGCACAATCCAGGGTCAAATCACAAATTTTCCCACCTGAGACCGCTTTTTGAATTATTCTGTTCGATGGCGCTGCCAATTTTTAGTTGACAATCAATTTTTAGTTGATTATATACTTCGTCTGCTTTTCTGAAAGTATTTCTTGAAGGCCGGGGAACTTAATGTTCCTGAGGCTTTTTTTTTGGGTTTAATCTGACAAAAAGGAGGTGGTTAAATTGGTTTGTTCAACTGTTAGAGAAGGTATGAATTGCCCATTTATGACTGCAAAGGGATGTAATTACAATGGCGGGATTTGCCATGAGATCGATGAAAAATGTAAAGGATGTAACCGCAGTACTGAATTTTCATCTGGATGGTACTGTACTGTATATCCGGATCCATCTTTAAAATGGAAAAATGGGGACTGTAACTTCGCTTCTCATGTTTCTGCAGCATCAAATGGTACAAAAGCAAAGCTTAATCCATTAAAGGCATCCAAGAGAAGGAACGGATAATGTTGCTTTCGATCTACAGATAACCCCGCTCAATTAAAGAGCGGGGTTTATTTATTTTATATCTTCCTGATTTTTAAAGCTCTTTTCCCTTGACATTTTTCTCATCTAACCTGTAAGACCACTAAGTCGTCAAGTAAAAATAACTTATACATCTTGCTTGTCCTTTTGCTTGTTTTCTGTGTTCCGTCAAGGCTTACATAACTCGTTATGCGCGCCTTAACGCGCCTTGAAAACAAATAAAATTACGGCACAATCTGTACAACTTATTTATACTCGGCTCCTAAGATACAAACTCATAACGCTTTAATTTTTTATCATACCTGAAGCTCACCCATAGCAGGTTTGTTTCATAAAGCCATGACCGGAGGTTTTATTATTTATGAATCCTATTGCGATACAGCTTAATAATATTATAGATAAAGGGAATCCCTATATAATGGGAATGCTGTCTAAACTTGGTAAAAATCTTTTTTTCCCAAAAGGTATTTTGAGCCAGAGCGCAGAGGCAAAGGAAAAAGCCTATAAGATTAACGCAACAATCGGTATCGCTAAAGAGCAGGGTAGAACCATGCATTTTGCTTCAGTTGTATCGTCGATAAAGGAAATTCGTCCCAGAGAGTCATTAACCTATGCTCCATCATTTGGCATTCCTGCCTTAAGAAAGATATGGCAGAATTCTCAATTTGAAAAAAATCCTTCTCTATCCGGCAAATCCATAAGTATGCCTGTGGTTACATGTGGTATTACTCATGGCATCAGTGTATTTGCAGATGTCTGGGTGGATCCGGGTGACGTTATAATATTACCAGACATGATGTGGGGAAACTACAACCTTATTTTAAATGTTAGAAAAATGGCAAGAATCAGCAAATATCCTGTCTTTTCAGAAAAAGGGGGATATAATCTTAAGGCCTTTGAGGAAAAGGTAAGGGATGAGGCAAAAAAACATGAAAAGATCATAGTTTTTCTTAATTTTCCGCATAACCCTACCGGATATACTCTTACCGAGAAAGAGGCAGACAGCATAGTTAAAACTCTTATTGATGTTGCAGAAGAGGGAACAAATATAATAGCTGTGTCTGATGATGCTTATTTTGGACTTTTTTACGAAGAAGAAATATTAAAAGAATCTATATTTGCACGTCTTAATGGGCAGCATCCCAGGCTTCTTGCTGTAAAGCTTGATGGCGCAACAAAAGAGAACTTTGTTTGGGGCTTGAGAGTAGGTTTTATTACGTACGGATGTCAAACTGAAGATGATCCCGCAAATATTTATGATGCTCTTGAAAGAAAAACCGCCGGAGCTGTGAGAGGCTCCATATCCAATGCATCACATCTTGGCCAGTCTATAATATTAAAGTCTATGCAGCATGTAAAATATCCTGATGAGAAGATAGAAAAGTTCGAAATACTTAAAAATAGAGCAATGCGAGTTAAAGAAGTTCTTTTGGATTCCAGATACAAAGATGCCTGGGATGTTTATCCCTTTAATTCAGGGTACTTTATGTGTATCAGACTAAAGCGGGTTGATGCTGAAAAGCTCAGGCTTCATCTTCTGGAAAAATACGGAGTCGGGCTTATTTCCATGGGAGAATCCAATTTAAGAATAGCCTTTTCATGCCTGGAAGAGGATGATATCCCTGAGTTGTTCGATATCATATTAAAAGGGATTGAAGATTTAAGTGCAGGGGTCGGGGATTAGTGGTTATAAGCGATAGGTTGTTTTTGCCCAGGAGGGACTAAAAAAAATGGACATCGAACATCCAACATCGAATGTTGAATAAAGTATTCCGCCAATTTATAAACTGGCGGAGCGAAGCGATTTCATCATTCGATGTTCAAAGTTCGATGTTGGACGTTCATCTTTCAAAACAACCCCGTATGGCATAAATGCGACCTGTGAACCTTTACAAAATATAGACTTTCAGATAATTAATTTCACAAGGCCAGAAGGAGGAAGGCATATTAGTTATACGTCGACGACTGATAACACAGTGAAATTATTTATCTGAAAGTCTATAACTTAGCGCTTATGGGATCAGTGATTAGTGATCAATTTAAAAAAATCTTTCAGTCCGTTACCGGCAGAGAAAGATCTGTCAATATAGCTCTTGCCGGCAAGTGGACTCTTTATTTTATAGCAATTGGCGTTATTGCGGGTCTCGGCTCAATTGTTTTTCATTATCTATGCCAGCTTGGAATTCATTTTTTTATGGATTTTATAGCTGGTTATAGACCTTCGTTCCCTGCCGGTGAGCATCATCCTTTGTCACCAACAACGACACCCTTTAATAGATGGATTCTGCTTTTTCTTCCTGCTTTTGGAGGAATTCTGAGCGGCTGGCTTGTATATTCATTTGCACCGGAAGCAGAAGGACATGGAACAGATGCCGCCATTGATTCCTATCATAGAAAAGGCGGCTTTATGCGAGGCAGGGTTCCAATTATAAAAACCATAGCTTCGGCCATCACTCTTACAACAGGAGGTTCAGGAGGCAGGGAAGGTCCTATAGCTCAAATTGGAGCGGGATTTGGTTCATTTCTTGCAACAAAGTTAAAGCTTTCCGACAGAGAGCGCAGGATAATGATGGCTGCCGGCGTGGGTGCCGGTGTAGGAAGTATTTTCAGGGCTCCTCTGGCAGGAGCACTTTTTGCTGCCGAAGTCCTATACAGAGATCCTGAATTTGAGTCGGAAGTTATTATACCTGCGGGGATTTCTTCTGTTGTTGCCTATTGCGTGTTCTGCCTGGTTTTTGGCTGGGGGTCTCTGTTTGAGTCGCCGGATTTTAAATTCCGCAATCCGCTGGAATTGGGGCCTTATACCGTTCTCGCCCTGGTGCTTGTGGGCATGGGCATTTTTTATATTAAATCATTTTACAGTATAACCAGATTTTTTAAAACATTACATGTTCCAAATCACATAAAACCGGCTATCGGAGGGCTCTGTACAGGCATAATAGGTTTCTTTTTGCCTCAAACTTTGGCTTTTGGATACGGTTTTGCTCAGAAAGCGATTTATAATGAGCTGACGATACCTTTTTTGCTCTTTCTTGCAGTCGGCAAAATTTTAACAACATCATTTTCTATTGGTTCCGGAGGAAGCGGTGGTGTTTTCGGGCCTTCGATTGTAATCGGTGGAGCAGTCGGCGGTGTGGTTGGAAAAATTTTCAATCAAATTATGCCCGGGGTCTTAACTCAGCCCGGAGCCTTTGTAATTGTAGGTATGGCCGGCTTTTTCACGGCTGTTTCAAATACTCCTATTTCAACTATTATATTTGTAAGCGAGATGACTAATTCTTATCATTTGCTTTTGCCGAGTCTTCTCGTTTGTTCTGTGTCTTACCTTGCAGCCCGGAAATGGACTATTTATGAAAAGCAGGTAAAAAGCAAGATAGATTCTCCTGCACATGCAGGAGATTTTTTTGTAGATATTTTGCAAACAATTAAGGTGAAGGATTTAATGCACCTTGTGAAAAAAGTAAATCTGATTCCTCAGGACATGCCTTTTTGGGATTTTAAGGAGTTTTTTTCAAAAACAAAGCAGCATTATTTCCCTGTTATGGACCAATACGAAAGACTTGTCGGAATATTTTCCAGTACTGATATCAGAGAAGTACTCTTTTCGCAGGAGATCGAACAGCTTGTTGTAATGCAGGATATTGCTACACCTGATATAATTGTAGCTACAGCCTCAGAAGATCTTAACTCTGTACTTAGAAAGTTTACCATAAAAAATATAGACAGCCTTCCTGTAGTTAAAGATGATGACCATGGTATTCTTGTCGGAATGCTGAACAGGAGAGAAGTAATATCTTTTTACAATCAGCAGGTACAGAAAATAAAGAATAAGGCAGAAAAATAGGTAGTCGTTCACGGCTTGAAACTTGAAATTGGAAAGTAGAAATTAGGGAGAGATTAAAATTAGAAATTGGGAAGAACAGTACAAAAGCATGAAGGCCAAATTTCCAATTTCCAATTTCAATGTTCCGTAAACGCTTACAAATCTTGTTTATCCTGTTATCCTGTCAGATTCTTTTTCAAAAGGCCAAATTGTTACTTAATATTTGACCTGAATTAAAAAAAGACCGTGAGGAGGCGCTGTAGCTCCGGCTTTATTGCGGTCCATGGAAAGAAGTATTCGCTTGAAGTCGTCAGGTGTGATTTTGCGAAGCCCTACATCTACAAGAGTAC
>QMMZ01000007.1 GCA_003647525.1 Deltaproteobacteria bacterium
AATCGGGAAATCAAGCTGTCGCCTGGTCGGCTGTCACACAAATGCAACACGCACCTTAACCTTTCAATGGGTAAATATAAGCTGGTCGAGGAATTAAAGGAAATAGCCGGCAAACGTAATGCCCTGATTAATCATATAGATATAAAGGAGTTATGGGAAGTTCTGAATACAGAAAAAAAATGGATAGGTCTTGCCACAATGACTGAATTCTGTTTCCCGGATGGTCATACTTATGACCATGAATCCGCAGTGGTAAGGGCATTTTTTAAAAACAGATCATATTTTAAATTTAACCGCGACCGTTTTTTTCCTTATTCGGAAGAGCAGGTCGAACAGATTGCCGGCCAGCAGAAAGAAGCTGCCCGAAAAAATCGTATTATAGATGAGGGCTCTGCCTGGCTAAAAAAAGCGCTTGATATTGAAAAACCTTACTTGCCTGATGATAAAATAGAATGCATGGATATTATTAAATCCTGCTATCTCTTCCAAAAGGAAAGCCCGCATTACTCCATTGGCAAAGCAATTCTTAAAAAAGCAGGTATAGATAACATAGAAATAGTATTCCAGATCCTTGTAAAGCTGGGTGTCTGGGATAAAAATGAAAATATTGAATTGCACAGATATGAAATCCCGACCGTCTTTTCTGATGAGGTCATGAAAAATGCAACAGACCTGGTCGACAGGCATAAAGACCCCGCCGACTTTAAAGGCAGGCTGGACCTGACCGACCTCTCTGCAATTACGATAGACGGACAATCAACTCTTGATTTTGATGATGCTATAACCATTGAAGACAAAGGTGATCATTATCTTCTTGGCGTTCATATCACGGATGTCGGCCATTTCATTAAAAAAGAAGATATTATAAACAAAGAGACTGTTAATCGGGGAAGCTCCATTTATATGCCTGACCGGAAAATACCGATGCTGCCTTCATGCCTTGCAGAAAATCTATGCAGTCTGATAGCAGGGGAAGTACGTCCGGCTATAAGTATAATAATTAAATTAAGCAGATCGGCTGAAATAATGAATTACAAAATTGTTTCGAGCCTGGTTAAGGTTAAAAGGCAACTAACCTATTATGATGTCAATACGATTGCCAATGAAGATCACGAAGTGCTTATCCTTCATGATATAGCAAAAAAATTTCGGGAAAAAAGATTAAAGCAGGGCGCAATTCAAATATCTCTGCCTGACATCAACGTGTGGCTGGACAATGGCAAAGTAAATGTTACAAAAATAAACAGAGAAAGCCCTGGAAGAATGCTTGTTTCAGAAATAATGATCATGGCCAACTGGCTTATGGCGGAATTCCTTCTGAAACATGATATGCCGGCAATCTTCAGGTCTCAGGCTGAACCAAGGGAACGTCTCTATAAGGGAGAAAAAGGCACACTTTTTCAAAACTGGATGCAGCGAAAATTCTTGAGTCGTTTTATTTTGAGCCCTGAAGCAGAGAATCACTCAGGCCTTGGATTAAGTGCCTATGTTACCGCAACCTCTCCGATACGTAAATATTTTGACCTGATTACACAGCGTCAGTTGAGGGGAATCCTTGGGTTAGAAGAGCCTTACACAAAGGAAGAAATAAAAAGTTTAATACTGCGCCTTGAACAGCCCATGCGTTATGTATCAAAGCTCCAGCACAGTCGTCACAGGTACTGGTTATTGAAATATCTTGAAAGTAAAATAAGAGAAGAACAAGAAGCTATTGTTCTCTCCAGGCGAAAAGAAAATTATCAGGTGCTGCTTACCGAATATATGATTGAGTGTGATCTGCCTATATCCAGCGGTATCAACTTAAAGCCGCAGGACCTGATTCGCGTTACAATACAACACGTAAATGCAAGGAAAGATGTTATTTCCGTGTTTGTGAGCTGATAATGCTTGCCGTCAATGTAGAATAAGTCCCTTCGCAAACCCTCGGATACCAATTGTTTTGAATGTAAAACCGCTAAATTAAAGCCTTAAAAAAACAATAACTTATTTTGAAAATCATCGTAAATGAGGGTTGGAATTTGGTTTTCAGACATTAAAAAAGGTTTGCGATTTTGTTTGTAACTCTTTGACTTTGATTTTATAATTGGTGATCCCACGGGGAATTGAACCCCGGTTTCCGGCGTGAGAGGCCGGCGTCCTGACCGCTAGACGATGGGACCATTTAATTCTTAAAACCTAAGTTGAAGTTGAGCATGATTATAGAAAAGGGTATGCTTTGTCAAATATTATTTTCTATAGATTTGAATACTTCTTAATCCTTTTACCCTTTCTGAAACCAAAAACGAAATATATTATACAACCGATAAAAGGGATAAGAGCAATTATTCCCCATATAAACTTATATGCCAGTTTACCAAAATCCTTCCTAGCTATATCAAATATAGCCAGACAGGTTATTACGTAGAACGCTATACCAAGACCTATAAAAAATGTTGTGGTATTCAATTTTATCCTTTCAATAGTTTTGATAAACTCACAAAAACTCGAAATTGGGACGGCAAAGTAAAAAACTTCGGTTTCAAGGCACGCAAGTCCTGAGGAGAGAGGCGTACTTATAGCTACGCCGCAATGACGAAGGATGCAGCGCAACGCAGAAAATGGACTTTTTACGAAGCCGTCAATAGTTCAGATATTTTTAATATCGTATCTACATAGTAGTTACTATGGTTATAACAATAAATGACCTTATGGGCATCTTTTCCGTCTATTCCCGGATGCCATCCGTAATGGCCAAGATATGTTGCTATACTTATTATAGCATCGGCATGGTTAAAAAGATCAACACTTCCATCTCCGTCCCCATCTTTTGCAAATGCAAGAATGCTGCTTGGCATGAATTGAGCTATACCCAATGCCCCCGCAAAAGAGCCATTAATGATAGCTGGATCAATTCCTTCCCTGTTTACATATTTAATGAAAGCTTTGAGTTCTGAATATGCCCATTTTGATTTCCTGTCTGACCACTTATTGAATTCTTCCCCTGTAAGACTACAAGAGCTTGAATTCTTATCCCAAACCATCTCACGGATGTTTAAATCCGACAAAGAAGCCAGAGTTGAAAGAGTGTTTAAAATAGATCTGTTCCCAATAACTTTTCCAAGTCTTGTTTCAACTAAAATTATAGCAGTTATAATTGTTTTGTCCACACGGTATATTCTTTCTGCCCTTGAAAGCTCTGTATTATATTTCTTCATATATTTCTTTGCCTTCTTAATGGAGCTTCTGGAAGTGAACTGATCGTAATTTAATTTAGCTTCTCTATGCACGAAATATCGAGAAACACCTTTAAAATCAAAATAGACCTCTGGTCTGTTGTATAAATCCTTTAGCTCGCCTTTAACAAAACCTTCTATTATGAGTCTTTGCTGAAGAGATTCAAAATATACCCTGCTGTTATCTGCAATAGCCTGGTTTTGAAAGCATGGCACGGCAATTAATATCAACAAACCTGTAAACGGAACTATAATTGTGCTGTAGTTAATTTTAATAGGCATCATCTTATAATATACTTAATTTTAAGGGTTTAAGCGAATATATTTTCAATAGGAATCATTTTAAGACATCGCTTTTCAAAGGTGGCTATATGGCTGTATCCAGCCGAAATTAGCAATGGCAATGCCTTATCATAATGCTGACCAACGCTTTCGGGCTTATGAGCATCTGACCCAAGAGTAAAAAAAATCCCCTTTTCAAAACATTTTTCTATAATTTCTCTGGAAGGATAAGCCTCATTAACTGGATGATTATATCCGCTTGTATTAAGCTCCAATGATAAACCCTTCTTTTTTATCTTTGATAATATCTCATTTATTTCTTTATCAAAAGTTTTTAAAGGCCTCCTTCCAAATTTTTTCAACAAATCAAAATGACAAATTATATCATAATAATTATAATCCAGCATCTTATCAAACTTTTCAAGGTAAAGGCCGTAAATATAATTTGTGTCATTTTCTCCCTGGCTCCATCGTGAGCCATGACTTACTACGTTAATGCCATCAAGAAAATGCAGAGAACTCCCAATAACATCAAATGAATACATCCCCACAATATCTCTGATAAGGCCGGTATGCTCCGGACAAAAATCAACCTCCAGGCCAGCTTTAATATTAATAATGTCCCTGTATTTATGTTTAAAAAGCTGAATCGCCTGAAAATAAAACGGGACCTCGCCTGGCGTCATAGAAAGCCTGTTTGCAGGCTCAGAGATAATCAGATGATCCAGAAAGCATATCTCTTTTAAGCCTATATCAACGGCTTTTTGTATGTATGCCCCCATTACACCTTCTGCATGGTTGCAAAGGGAAGTATGTACGTGATAATCGATCATATAAATATAAGTTCAGAGGGTTCACGGTTGTCGGTTTACAGTTAACAGTTTTATGTTTTGATCAACCGTTAACTGTTAACCGTAAACAGCTACTTGTAAGTATCTAAATGACATGATATAAATCTAAATGTCAAATAATACATACTCCATCAGAAATTGGTTAACATGAAAAAAGTCTCTAAAACAGTTTTTTGCTGCCAGGCATGTGGATATCAAACACCTAAATGGATGGGGAAATGCCCTGACTGCGGACAATGGAAAACCTTTGTAGAAGAAGTGCAAACATTGAAGCCCTCTCAAGAAGCAAGGCGTAATACATTATCTCTTCAAGCAAAACCTGTCCCCATTAACTCAATTAAACTTGAGGATGAATATCGTCTATTAACCGGAATCAGCGAATTTGACAGGGTTTTGGGAGGCGGGCTTGTCCCTGGCACCCTTGTGCTTATAGGTGGTACTCCCGGAATAGGCAAATCCACTCTAATGTTGCAGGCGTTGCACGGCCTTGCAAACATGGGACACAAGGTACTTTATGTTTCCGGAGAGGAATCAATTAAACAAATAAGCTTGAGGAGTAAACGGCTTTCAACTGTCTCCACCGATTTGCTGGTAGCTTCAGAGATAGATATAGAATCCATACAGATAATGATTGAAGAAACCAGGCCGGATGTGCTTGTAATAGATTCTATCCAGACCATGTTTAACGCTGACCTTACTTCTGCCCCTGGAAGTGTTAGTCAGGTCAGGGAGTCAGCCATTAAACTCATGTTCATAGCCAAAAAAACAAGTGTTCCAATATTTCTGGTTGGGCATGTGACAAAAGATGGTGCCATAGCCGGCCCCAGACTTCTGGAACATATGGTAGATACGGTTCTTTATTTTGAAGGTGATAGAAATCATGTTTTCAGAATTTTGCGTGCCGTTAAAAACAGGTTTGGATCGACCAACGAAATAGGCGTATTTGAAATGAATGAAATCGGCCTTACAGAAGTTGTAAATCCTTCTGCGGTATTTCTTTCAGAACGTCCTGTAAATACAGCGGGATCAGTTGTAACTTCCAGCATGGAAGGTACCAGACCGATACTTGTTGAACTTCAGGCTTTAGCCAGCAGTACAAATTTTGGAACACCCAGAAGGACAGTTCTTGGTCTTGACCAAAATCGGGTTTCCCTGCTTGTAGCTGTTATGGAAAAAAAATTAGGTATGGATTTAATGGGACACGATATCTTTATGAATGTGGCTGGGGGTGTAAAAGTAGATGAGCCGGCAATTGATATGGGAATTATTTCCGCCATCGCATCAAGCTTTTTAGATAAACCTGTTTCTAATGCAACACTTGTTCTTGGTGAAGTAGGATTGACAGGTGAAGTCAGAGCTGTGAGCCATATTGAAACCAGAGTTAATGAAACAAAAAAAATGGGTTTTTCAAGGTGTCTTGTGCCGAAAAGCAACCTGAAGCGTATGACCGAAGTAAAAGGCATAGATGTTATAGGGGTAAAAACAGTATCAGAAACTATTGAAATCCTGTTTTGATGAGACGCAAAACATCAAAAAATAAAGGGTGGAAAGATCATTATTCCACACTGGCTAAAAAAGAAAATTTTCCGGCAAGATCGGTTTATAAACTCAAGGAAATACAGCAAAAATACAATTTAATTAAAAAGGGAGACAGAGTTCTTGATCTGGGTTGTTCGCCGGGATCCTGGCTTATCTATGCAGCAGAGCTGACGGGTAAAAAAGGCCGGGTAATTGGAGTTGACCTGAAGCCTTTATCTGTAAAAATTCCATCAAACGCCAGGATATATACCAAAGACATTCTCTCTATTGACGATGAGTTTTATGAGTTAACAGGAAAAGGTTTTAACGTTATTTTAAGTGATATGGCACCGGCTACAACCGGGAATAAAAGTGTTGATGCTGCGAGATCATTTAACCTCTGCGAAGCAGCCCTGTCCATTGCTCAAAAAACTCTGATGCCAGGAGGATCGTTTGTTTGCAAGATCTTTCAGGGTGAAGATTTTAAAAAATTTTCAGATTTAGTAAAGGCCGGCTTTAAAAAGAGCAGGATTTTCAAACCAAAAAGCAGCCGAAAAGCGAGTAAAGAGATTTATATAATCGGATTGGATAAAAATTAAAATAATAATTTACCACGGATTTTCACGGAACTACACTGAATTATCAAAATAGTCTGTTCAAATTTAATCAACAGATTACGAACATTGTTCAGATTTTCGTGAGTTGTTGGGACAAATTTTCAGAAGTTTACTGTAGTGTAGTTCATTGTTTACAATTTTCAGTGAAACTCCGTGTCATTCCGTGGTGAATTTTTACAAATTAGACTGTAGATTCAGGAGGAAAATATGTCAGGTCATAGCAAGTGGTCTTCCATTAAACATAAAAAAGGTGCAACTGATGCCAAACGCGGCAAAATTTTCACAAAACTCATAAAGGAAATTACTGTAGCGGCTCGTATGGGGGGAGGAGGAGACCCTGCATCAAACCCAAGGTTGAGAACGGCAATCCAGGCAGCAAAAAGCGAAAATATGCCCAAGGACAATATTGAAAGAGCCATAAAAAAGGGAACCGGAGAACTCGAAGGAGTAAATTACGAAGATATTATTTACGAAGGGTACGGCCCGGGCGGCACAGCTATTTTAATTGAATCACTTACTGACAACAAAAACAGGGCTGTTGCTGATATTCGCCACATTCTGAGCAAATCCGGAGGGAATTTGGGTGAAAACGGCTGTGTTTCGTGGATGTTTGACAAGAAAGGATATATTGTTGTCGAAAACAACGAACTCGATGAAGAAGCTTTGATGGAAATCGCCATAGATGCAGGCGCTGAAGATGTGAGAGAGGATGAAAGTAATTTTGAAATTATCACCGAGCTTCAGGATTTTGAATCAGTTAAAACAGCAATAGACAAAGAATCAATACCTTACATTGTAGCTGAAATAACCATGCTTCCAAAGTCAACAGTAAATTTAGAAGGCAAAGAGGCGGAACAACTGGTAAGATTGATGGAAAATCTTGAGGACTGTGATGATGTGCAAAAAGTATATACTAATGCAGATATACCGGAAGAAATTTTAGACAATATGTAATTAATAAAGAGGTTTACGGTTTACGGTTTACGGTTAGTCGTCTTTTAACCTTGAACCCAAAACCGTGAACCTCTCATTAGTTACGAAAGTTCTATCATCCTCTGAACCGCTTTTAATGCGGGCCGCTGTAAATCTTCCGGTACCTTAACCTCGCCTTCCATGAATTCAAGGCTTCTGACAATATCTTCAAGAGTGATTTTCTTCATATCACTGCATTCCATGTTTAAAGATGCAGGATAAAAAATTTTGTCGGGATTTGCCTTTTTCAAAGGATAAAGCAATCCTGTTTCAGTCCCTACGATAAAAGATCTGCTTTTCGATTCCATGGCGTATCTGATCATTCCGGAAGTACTTAAAGCAACATCTGCCATATCAATAATATCCGGCGGGCATTCCGGATGAGCCATGAAAACGGCATCCGGATACTTTTGTTTTGCAGCGTTAACATCTTCAACAGTAAGGCTGTCATGAATCGGACAGTATCCATCCCAGGAATGTATCTTCTTTTTTGAATGCGAAGCTGCATACATAGCAAGGTTTCGATCAGGAACCATCATTAGTTCATCAGCATCAAGGCTGTTTACGACTGCAACAGCATTCGCCGATGTGCAGCAAATAGTCGAGATAGCCTTGACCGATGCAGATGAATTGACATAAGTTACAACCGGCATTGGAGGAAGTTCTGCAAGCTTAGCCTCAAGCTCTTCCGGAGTCACCATATCCGCCATAGGACACCCGGCATCTTTGCGCGGAAGCAGTACTGTCTTATGAGGGGACAGGATTGAAGCTGTCTCTGCCATAAAAGTTACTCCGCAAAACAGAATAACCTCGGCATCAGTCCTGGAAGCCTTGATACTTAATTCAAGTGAATCACCGCAAAGATCAGCAAGATCCTGTATCTCCGGTGGCTGGTAATTATGTGCAAGCATAATTGCTTTTCTTTTTTTCAGCAGGTTTTTTATCTTATCTCTCATTTTTTATATCCATAGTTACTCACGTAACCGTTCACGGTTGTCGGTTTACAGTTAACAGTTTTATGTTTTGGACAGCCGTAAACTGTAAACCGTGAACCGTAAACTGTAAACTGTCACTTAGTCATCAAGTTCCAGCACCTCTGTACCATAAGGTATATTAAAAATAAATATCGAATCCTCAGGATTCTCCAATAGTTTAATATCGATCAGCTTTATTCGAGTCTCATCGCCATATGAATTATATGTAACAATTTCTTCAAGATAAAATGTCTTCTTTGAAATTGACAAGTTTATGTATGATAAATCGTTTGTTTTCTTTAAAGGCAAAACCTTAAGTATATAATAATCGTTGCCGTCTGTATTTTCCAGGGTAATATTGAATTTTTGTCTGATAAGCTTAATGTCTGAAAGGAAACTGGCACCCTTGCCATCTCCAAAAAATGATGGAAATTTCCCCATCATAACCTGGTTATCATCCGGTCTGTAAACCCATAGATCCTTGCCGTCTGTAACTATAATCTGCCTGTCAGGCTCTTCATACTCCCATCTCATCTTACCCGGACGTTTGACCGTTATTTTGCCCGACGCAGAATCCGTTATATCCATTGCCTTTAATGTCGATTTCTGAACAAAACGGGCAGAAAATCCGGCAACAGCATACTTTTTCTCAAATTTGTCCATAATTTTATCAAGCAAAATATTCGATTCCTGCGATTTTGAATCTTGACGCATGGATGAATCTTTGCATAACACATGCTGTGCATTTAAAAAAATAACTACCCATAAAATACATATAACTAATTTAAATCTCATACTACTGACCTCGTTAAGTAGTTAAATGGTAAGCGTTCACGGAACGTCGAAATTGGAAATTTGGCCTTCATGCTTTTGTACTGTTCTTCCCAATTTCTATTTTCCAATTTCAAGCCGTGAACAGCTACATTAATACTTTAATCAAAATTTTACAAACTCATTTTAGAAATAATTGCGGATGTGATCTTATTATGGTATTATTTAAATTTAGCGCGCCTTCGGTGCGAACTTTCGGGCTGTGATTATATTATTTTTTCGTAGGGGCGATCCTTGTGATCGCCCCTACTATGAAAAATGGAAATTCCTATACTATAAATTTAATATGTTTGATGCGGACTTTTTTGATCAGAATTAACAGGAGATTGTCAAATGCTGAAAAAGCCGAGCTATGAAGAATTGGAAAAAAAAATAAAAGAACTGGAAAAAATAGCTTTTGAGCACGAACATATGGATGTAAAGCATCTTGAAAACGAGGAGCTTTACAGCAACATCCTTGAATCCATAAGCGACGGCATAATGGTTCTGAACTCTAACTTCCACTTTACGCACTGGAATAGTGCAATGGAAAGAATATCCCAAATTCCACGAGAGAAAGTTGTTGGCAATAGAAAAAATGCATGGGAAATTTTTCCCGACCTGGCAAAAGACGGTATGGATGAAATTATGTGGAAGGCAATGCAAGGTGAAATCACCAAGCAAAAAAATGCTCCACTGCGTTTCACTAAGAAAAAAAGTGGTTTTATTTCAGAAATGTTTTTTCCGTTCAGAAATACTAAATCGGAAATTCGCGGTATAGTCGGAGTAATTAGTGATATCACCGACGGTAAACAGGCAGAAGAGACCATACGTCTTAATGAATCTCGTCTCAACGTGCTGTTGAAACTTAACCAAATGACTGAAGCATCCTTACAGGAAATAAAGGACTTCACTCTCGAAGCTACCGTTAAGCTCACTAAGAGCAAAATAGGCTATCTTGCATTTATGAACGATGACGAGAGTATTCTTACTCTGCACTCCTGGTCGAAAAATACAGTAAAACAATGCAACATTGGCGATAAACCACTAACCTACCCTATGGAAACAATGGGTCTATGGGGTGAAGCTGTCCGACAGAAAAAGGCGATTATTACCAATAATTATTCCGCTCCCAACCCTTTTAAGAAAGGCCTTCCAAAAGGTCATATAAAAATAATTCGTCACATGAACGTGCCGCTCTTTGAAGGCAATCGCATTGTTATCGTTGCAGGCCTGGGAAATAAAGAAAATGATTACGATGAATTAGACGTACGCCAGCTTACATTGTTAATGCAGGATATGTGGAGCCTTATACAGCACAAACAAGCGGAAAAAGAAAAAAAGAAAATAGAAGTTCAACTTTTACAGGCGCAAAAGACCGAAACAATAGGCACGCTTGTTGGAGGTATTGCTCATAATTTTAACAATCTGCTTATGGGAATACAAGGTTATACATCCTTGATGCTTTTTGAGACTGACTCTTCCAATCCAAATTATGCAAGACTTAAAAACATAGAAAAAATGGTTAAAAGCAGGCTTGACCTTACCAGGCAGCTTCTTGCATATGCCAGGAAAGGCCAGGATAAAGTCAAGCCTCTTGACTTAAATCTATTGGTTGAAGAAACCTCAGAAACCTTTGGCAGAACTAGAAAGGAGTTCACAATACGCCGCGAACTCGCTGACGACATAGATACAATAGAGGCAGACCAGGGACAAATCGAACAGTTGCTGTTGAATCTTTATGTTAATGCTGCGGACGCTATGCATGAAGGCGGTGACCTTATCTTGAAAACCAGCAATGTTTCCCATGAAAATATGAAGGGAAAGCTTTATGAGCCAAAACAGGACAACTATGTAATGTTATCGGTTGCAGACACAGGCACGGGCATGGATAAAAATACAATGAAGCGTATTTTTGAACCGTTCTTTACAACAAAGGACATGGGCCAGGGAACAGGTCTCGGGCTGGCATCGGTATATGGAATCGTAAAGGCTCATAATGGATATATTGATGTCGATTCCAAGCAGGGGGTTGGAACAACATTCAAAATTTATCTGCCTGCTTCTGGAATAAAGCTCCAGAGAGTTGTTGAAATTTCCGAAGAAATAGTTAAAGGAACGGAAACAGTCCTCATGGTCGATGACGAGAAGGATATACTTGAAGTGGGCGAAGAATTGCTGAAAGCCATAGGTTATAAGGTATTAACAGCTATAGATGGAAACGAGGCTATTGAAATTTACAAAAAAAATATGGATAAGATAGACATTATCCTTCTGGATATGATTATGCCTACGATGAGTGGCGGGAAAGTCTTCGACATAATAAAAAAGATCGATCCCAATGCAAAGGTACTTCTTATAACTGGATACAGTTTAGACAATCAGGTAACGAAGATCTTAAACCGAGGTTGTGATGGGTTTATTCAGAAACCCTTTAATTTAAATGAGTTATCTCGAAAAATAAGAAAAATTATACACCTAAGTTGAGCGATTTTTTGCGAAGATATGTGCTGAGATCTTGATGCATAAGGATTTGCAAAAACCGCAGGCATACCCGTGGGTATGCCTGCGGTTTTTGCAAATCCTTTATGCGCAAGAAATCGGCGCAGATCAAGTAAAAAATCGCTCAATTTAGATGCAATAAAATAGTGAAAGAAAAATAATGCCTATCTACGAATTTTACTGCAGCAAATGCAATACAATTTATAATTTCTTTTCCAGAACCGTAAACACAACAAAAATGCCAGACTGCCCTAAATGCAAAAAATATAAACTTACCCGGCAGATGTCTGCCTTTGCAGTTACAGGAAAGGCAAAAGAAAACAGCAACAACATGGACGATCTTCCCTTTGATGAAAGCAAATTAGAAAGCGCTATTCAAATGCTGGGCAAAGAGGCAGACAAGATAAATGAAGATGATCCGCGGCAGGCCGCAAACCTCATGCGCAAGCTTACAAATATGACAGGGATTGAACTCGGCCAGGGCATGGAAGAAGCATTAAGCCGCATGGAAAAAGGAGAAGATCCTGAAAAGATTGAAGCTGAGATGGGAGATATTCTTGAAAGCGAAGAACCGTTTTTGATGCCGGATAAAAAAGCAAAGGCTGCAAAAGCCAAATACATCAGGCCATTAAGGGACGATGCACTCTATGATCTTTAATTTTTCAAAAATTTTATAGCTCGCTTTGATTATCTTCAATATTTATTCTGTTTAAGTAACAAAGGCATTATGGATAAAAAAATTATAGAAAGCATTGAAATAAGACAGGGAGATATTACAAAGCTTGAAGTGGAATGGAAGGCTATAAATAGAAGAAGCGATCGCCATATCATAGGGCGAAAATCGACCGAAAAACTTCTTTGTCAAAGCGTCGCCAGTGGCTACACTAAGAGCTGTTGCAATGGCAAGAATGAACCAAAGCAATTTGGCTACCTCTCAAGTGGTGAGGGATACTGGTTTTTATAAACCGCGAGAATGATCGTGTCTATTATTACTATGTTATTCATTGTATCCTCTTTACTGATATGCGGAATTCTTACTCCCCGGGATATCAATGTTTCCATATTGTTTTTATTCAGAAGCTCCTCAAACTTTACTGCTTTTTGAAGGTCTTGAAAATATAATTCTTTTTTGTCCAAAAGAGACTGCAATATATCTCTGTCATCTTCAAATCTGTCAAAAAAGTCCAGTATGAAATCCAGACACTTAAAAAAACAATTCTCTTCAACTTTTAATTTTTCAAAGAAAGAACGCAGGAACATAATTTTATTTTCAGTAAATTCAACCCTGGCGTTTCTCAACCTGACCTTGACAGGAGTTCTACACTTATCGGAGACAAATTTGTCTATTGCTTTAAGAAGCCTTTTATTCAGTTTCCTTGAAATATTAAGACGGGGAATGAATTGTATCGCAGACGATTTTGGGACAAAAAACTTTAATGAATCTTTACTTTCAGGGAAATGTATTGTTGTTACTATTTTTTTATTTAAAATATAACTCAATACTTTTTCTTCATCTTTTTTTTTAAAATCTTCTTTTTCAAGAAGTTCTTCAAGTCCAATCTGGACAGACTCATCAGGAAAAAATAACAATTCAAACAGGGAATCCCTTTCGCAATTGTGCTCGTCATAAATAATTTTTTCAAGTTCATCTATAGAAGGGTTTGAAAAGGTAGAATCAATGTAGTACACAATGTCATCACTTAAGACAAAACCATCCCTGAAAATCTGCTCAATCTTCCCGGCAAGCAAAAAACATTTAACATTTTTATCATCGGACTTAAATTTTTGCATTTTGTATATTTTTTAATTAGCTGTTTTTGTAAGGCAATGAATGAACAACAGAAAGCTTTTTTTGCTGCAACAGAAAATCTTCTAAGGCAGGGGCTATATTGCGGCAGAAAAACTTGTGGACTAAGGTTTAGAGACAATGGAGGCTTTTTGTTCTAATTTTAGAGGCTGCTGCTGGTAAACCGCCAACCGTGAACTGTAAACCGTTGTCACTATCCGTCAACGGACAATGCATTTATTGACCCACTGGTTTGCCACGGACTTTAATTGTATAAGTTCATCATCTTGGTAAAGATTAGCATTATCTTTGAAAAATTCAGGATGCAGAACATCTGTTTTACTAAATTGCTGCAACGCATAAAGCTTTGAGTCTTTGATCAAATAACTCATGTTTTCAATTGTACTTTTATTAACTAGTGACTTAACACAGGTAGTCCTGAACTCATAATCTATATTTGATTCCTTTATGATGCGTGCACTTAAAAAAATATCATCCGTGCTGGAATTGTCTTTTATTAATGGGGCGTAGTGTGAGGGGTCTGTCTTTATATCCATTGCAATATAGTTTACAAGATCTTCGTCTATGAGCTTCCTTATTACTTCAGGCCTGCTTCCGTTTGTATCCAGCTTAACGGGATAATCCATAAGCCTGATCTTTTTACAAAACGATATAAGACCTTTCTGCAGTGTCGGCTCACCACCTGAAACAACAACTCCGTCCAGAAATCCCTTGCGGCTTCCAAGAAAATCAAATATCAGGTCTTCGCTCAAATAACCGGTGGATAGAGACCTCCCCTTTGCAAGTTCAGGATTGTGGCAATAAGGACAGTCAAAGTTGCACCCGGAAAGAAAGATAACACAGCTTATTTTTCCAGGATAATCAATTAAAGAATTCTTATGTAATCCACCTATGATCATAAAAACTTAAGCCACCTTTTTTGAGAAATCAGGGCTGAATGTTTTTCTCATATTAAACTCCGCCCTCTTTCCATTATTCCATTGTTTTACAGGTCTTAAATAACCCACAACCCTGGAGTAAATTTCGGTCTCCTGATTACAGATTGAACATCTCTCCTGTTTGCCGATCAGATAACCGTGAGATGGACATACGCTGAAAGTTGGTGTAAGTGTAAAATAAGGCAGGCGGAAATTGGTTGCCACTTTCCGGATGAGACACTTTACTGCTTCTATGTCATTCACCAGTTCACCGAGAAAAATATGAAGTACTGTCCCTCCTGTATATTTTGCCTGAAGCTGGTCCTGAAGCATCAGTGTTTCGTAAATATCATCTGAATAGTTTACCGGAAGCTGGGTTGAATTTGTATAGTATGGATCCGCCCCCTTTTTATAATCTTCCTCATTTGCACAAATAATTTCAGGGAACTGTTTTTTATCAAGCATGGAAAGGCGATAGGATGTTCCTTCTGCCGGCGTTGCTTCAAGATTGAAAATATCACCTGTTTTCTCCTGTATCTCTGAAATCATGTTACGCATGAAATCCATTACTTTAAGAGAAAACTTTTGTCCTGCATCGCTTGCGATATTTTCCCCAATAAAATTTAAACAGGTCTCGTTCATGCCTATGATTCCAATTGTAGAGAAATGATTCTTCCAGTACAGGCCTGAGCCCTGTTTGATTTCTCTTAAATAAAACTTTGAATAAGGATACAAATCTCTGTCAGTAAATTTTTCAAGTATCTTTCTTTTTATCGACAGACTATCAACAGCTAACTGCACCTTTTCTTTTAAATCATCAAAAAATTCGTGTTCTTTTTTTGCAATGTATCCTATTCTTGGAAGATTAATTGTCACAACCCCGATTGAACCGGTAAGTGGATTTGCCCCGAAAAGTCCTCCTCCTCTTTTTAACAACTCCCTGTTGTCAAGACGCAGGCGGCAACACATGGATCTTGCATCTTCCGGCGACATGTCTGAATTAATAAAATTTGAAAAATACGGAATTCCGTATTTGCCTGTCATCTTCCATATCATCTCAAGATTAGGATTATCCCAGTCAAAATCCTTAGTGATGTTATATGTTGGTATGGGAAATGTGAAAACCCTGCCCTTTGCATCGCCTTCCATCATTACTTCAGCAAATGCCTTGTTAATAATATCAATTTCCGGCTGGAATCCGGAATAGGTCTCTTCTTGCTCAATTCCTCCCAAAATTACAGACTGGTCCTTTAAAATTGAAGGAACGTAAAGATCCATTGTAATATTTGTAAAAGGAGTCTGGAAACCCACACGCGTCGGAATGTTAATGTTAAAAACAAATTCCTGAAGTGCTTGTTTTACTTCAATATAATCTAAATTATCATAACGCACAAATGGGGCAAGAAGAGTGTCAAAATTGGAAATAGCCTGTGCTCCCGCGGCCTCGCCCTGGAGTGTGTAGAAAAAGTTTACGATCTGGCCAAGAGCTGATCTCAAATGTTTCGGGGGCGCGCTCTCTACTTTGCCCTCAACTCCCTTAAAGCCCTGTATTAGCAGATCACGCAAATCACATCCAACGCAATATATCGACAAAAGGCTAAGATCGTGGATGTGAAGATCACCATTTTTATGAGCAGATCTGATCTCAGGTGGATAAATCCTGTTCAACCAGTACTCTGATGTTACATCCGAAGAAATATAATTGTTGAGCCCTTGAAGCGAATAGCACATATTGCTGTTTTCCTTGATTTTCCAGTCCAGTTGCTGGATGTAGTGATCAACAAGATCAACATTAGCCTTGGTTACGAGGTTTCTTATCTGCGCATGCTGTTCCCTGTATATGATATATGACTTGGCTGTCTTATAGAACGGAGAATCAAGCAATATCCTCTCAACAATATCCTGAATCTCTTCCACCTCTGGAAGAGCACCAAGACGAAGCTCATGAGCTAATGTCAGTACTTTTAGCGTAAGTTTTCTTGCTTCTTTTTCTCCGAATTCTCCGGTTGCCTTGCCTGCCTTAATAATGGCGGTCGTAATTTTTGTAGAATCAAACTCAACTACTCTTCCATCCCGTTTTTTGATTTCTTCAAACAATAGTGTCACCTATTTATATTTTTTAATGGGTTAATCGAATTAAATTTGGAATATAGACTTTCAGATAAATAATTTCACTGTGTTATCAGTCGTCGACGTATAACCAATACGCCTTCCTCCTTCTGGCCTTGTGAAATTAATTATCTGAAAGTCTATAGTTAAAGTTGTTTTTTGGAAAAAAATCATTCTTTTACTGCTAAGGAAGTTAACCGTTAATTTTAATGGTTAACTTCCTTCCTAGTACAAGATATTGTGCTTGTCAATATTTTTTTTCAAGATATTGTATTATTAATAAAATTATAACGGCGCAACTTTTTGAAACCTATTGCTATGTTCTATTTTTTTGTTTTGAACTTTGAGATCTTCCGGCTTGTCCGGGTTAGGCCTTCATGATTTTTATGATTCGTTCATCCAGGCAAGAACGCAGAAAGGTATTCATCGGCTTCTGATTACCAGATTTGTAAAAAGCCAGCATCAGTTGATTAAATTCTAACTGTCTCTTGGCTGGAAGATTAATCGCAGGATACCCGGCACTCAACAATAGCCCGTTCATAATGAAACGTCCCATGCGTTTGTTTACATCATAAAAAAATTGACATCGAGCCATCGTAAGAAATAAGAAAATTGCCTGATCATA